>JALFMW010000307.1 GCA_022782605.1 Clostridium sp.
GTAAAAATTATAAAAGAAAATATAAAAACTAAGCTAAAAAATATATATTTTAATATACAAAATGATGAAATAATAATACGAAATATAAAAAATATAGAAGTTAAGAAAAAATCAGATATGGTACCACTGATTAAGCATGAAATTAATCAGTATATACCACTAGATTTACAAAAATACATAGTTAAGTATAAAAAAGTCACAGATTCAAAGGACCAAAAATTAACACAAGCAATATTATTTCCCAAGAAATTTGTACATATATGCAAAAAAATAAGCGAAAATCTGAAAATAAGAAATAAATATTTACATATAAATTTTGATATTTTACAAAAAATTATAGATCTGAAATTAATTAATTTTACAAATAAGGATAATAAGAAAGTAATACTAATTGAAAATCGTAAAGAAGATATGATTTTAAATGAAATATATGAAAATAAAATTATAGAATCATTTATAATTAGCAAAGCTAATGATAATAATTTAGTAAATAATATATGTAATGAAAGTACATATTATTTTGGAATAGATGACGATTATATTAAGAATTTAAATGTTAGAAAAATACAGATTGAAAATAAGTTAATCTCTTATATTGATGATGAGATGAAAGATAAAACATTAGATTATTTATGTGTATGGGGGATGATAGTTTAGATGAAGAAGATAAAATTAATTAACTTCTTTAAAGAAGAAAAGAAAGAAGAAAAATTCTTTAAATGCACATTAATAATTTTAGCATATATGTTGATATTTCAATGTTATAACAATATACAAATAATTAAAAATTTGCAAGAAGAAATAAATATTAGTAAATCACTTATACAATCCAAATCTTTGGTAAATAATGAGATTAGAAAAAGTACTTTAATTAAAGATACGAATAAAGTATATGATTTATTAGGATTTAAAAATGTGGATAGATTATCTTTTGAGAATAATAAAGTCAATATTGAAGGTAAATGCAAAAACTTAGATATATTGGAAGAATTAAAATCAATGGACAATATTGAAAAGTTTTCTATTACTAGTGTTGAGAATAAAAATAAAAAGTTTTATTTTAAAGCTGTTTATCAAATAGGAGGTTATGAATAATCTTGAAAAACAAAAAAGAATTAAAAAAAATATTTATATCTATATTAACCTTTGTAATTATAAGCTTAGGAATGTCGTATTATATGAATATTAAAACAAATGCTTTAGAAAATGAAAAAGTTAAGGTTACTGAAAAAGAACAAAAATATGAAGGTGATTGTGTTGATGAAAATGTAGCTTTAAGTGATGATATTGTTATTAAAATTATAGAAAAAGTAGACTCTAGCTTGGATATTAATTTTGTTAATAAATTTGATGAAGTAGACGAAAATAATAAACCATACACATCTATAGAGTTAAGCGTTTCAGGAAGTTTAGATAAAATTAAAGAAATAGAAAATGTTTTAAATGACTTGAATTTAAATTATAAAATTGAAAATATGGATATAAAAAATCCTAAAAATGAAAAGGGAAATCAAAAAAACTATGTGGATTGTATAATGACATTTAAAGTCATATAAAGTAATAAGATAAATAATTTATTATCCATATGGAATTTTATGATAAATTTCGATGGAAATGGTAGTATGATTATTAATAAATTTAGAAGGATAATAGTTTAATTTCTAGAAAATTATTATTAAAGTATGGGAGTAAAAAATATTATATAAAACTATAAAATAAGTGGACTTACAGTAGTAATAATATAAATAAACAATAAGGAAGTAGAGAATCAAGTATATGAAGCCGTGCTTAAAAATAGTAAAGGAGTGAAGATAACTTGATAGGTAGAAATGAACTATGTCCTTGTGGTAGTGGAAAGAAGTATAAAAAGTGTTGCTTACAAAAAAATCAATTAAGAGAATTTACTAGAAATAAAACATTATATGCAAAAGGTTTATATAAAAATGTGGAAAATAAAATATATGAATATGCTAAATCATCAAGTTTCCAAAAGAATGAAGAAGAGTGTACAAAGAAGTTTAATGTTTCAAAAGAAAGTAACCCTATGATAGATAAACTTTATAATACATATTTCATTTATGATTACAGAAATGATAAAAATAATACTATAATTAAAATGTTTATGGAGGATAACAAACTAACTTTAAATAACAGTCAAAAAAACATATTATCATCATTGAATAAATCGAATATCAGTATATTTAAGATAGAAGATAAGACTAGTATTAAAATGACTATTAGAGATTACTTTAATGATAATAAAATAGTTATAGAAGATATGGACGTGTTTAAAAATTTAGAAGCTGGTGAAAGTATTATAGCTAGACCAGTAAATATTCAAGGAATGAACATTTTAATTGATGAATGCATAAAGGTATCAGATGAAAATATAAGTGTAATACTAAATAATATTCAACAATTATACAAAGATAATAATAAAAAATTTAAAAGCATAAAGGAATTTTTAAGATATAATAGTGTATTAATTTATAAATTTGCACAACAAATATTATTAAATGATCAATTATATATAGTTAAACCTTTAAAAGTTAATAATAAAAACACAAATCAAGTTAAATCTATTAATAATGAAATAGATATATATGATATGTTAAAAAATAATATGGAAGAAAAATATTTACAAAAAGGATTGGATTTATGGAAAAAATTTGCTCAATGTAATAAATCTATAAAAGGTAGTGAAAATGGATGGGCTGCAGCTGTAGAGTACTATATTAAAAAAGATGCAGGAGAAGCAATAACTCAAGCTGAAGTATCAGAAAAATATGAAATAAGTCCTCGCACATTAGGAAAGAGATACAAAGAATTAAGAATATCATAAAGTAAATTATTAGGGAAAATAATCATAATTATATTAAAATACTATTAAAATTTATTTTTAATAGTATTTTTTATGCTTAAAATGTAAAAAGTTATAAAAAAAGGTTTTAATATATTTAAAAGGTGATAAAATAATACATATACAATAGAGAAAGAGGTAAAAACATGAGTCTTAGTTTAGGAAATGCAATTGCAGTATCAACTAACTTTATAAAATCAAATCCAGCAGTACCTGTATATAATGGAGAGGAAAATCCTAATAACTTATATGCTGTTATTTATCATATAGAAATAGGATACAATGAAGGTAAAGAACAAAAAGTAAAACAATACATAATAATTGACTATAAAGACTTTGATTTATCTTCAGACAAGAAAAATGAATTATTCGAAGTGGCAAAAAAATACTGTGCAATGAAAGATATACCAGAGAGCGATCAACTAGAAATCACGTTATTAGATAATGATGAAGCTGAAGATTTCTTAGAAAAGGTATTTAATAATATGAAAGTTATAAGAGGTCTTATTACAAAAAGAGACTAATAGTATTTAAACACTAAAAATAAATAATTTCTATAAAAAAATCAAAGGCTTGGCAAAGTTCCTGGCTTTTGATTTTTTTTGAGTAATAATCAAAAACTTAAAAAACAATTATAAATATAATAAAAATTATCATAGATGTAAAATTTTATGTCTAGGTATATTTTTTAGTGGTAAATATAATAAGTATAATAAAATTTAAAATTAAATACAAAGGAGAGCATAATGTTAAGAGTATCAAATATAAAAATAAGTATAGATGATGATAAATCAAAAATACTTAAGTTAGTACTGAATAAATTAAAGATAAAAGAAAAAGATTTAATTAAATATCATATTTTCAAAGAATCAATAGATGCAAGAAAAAAAGGGAAAATAGATTTTGTTTATACAGTAGATGTTGAATTGAAAAATGAGCAAAGCATAATCAAAAAAGGTCTTAAAGATGTTGTAGAAGTTAAACAGCCAAACTATATTGGTGTTCAACATGGAAGCGAGAAATTACAACATCGACCAGTAGTTGTTGGAAGTGGACCAGCCGGTTTATTTGCAGCATTACTTTTAGCACAAAGAGGATATAATCCACTTTTACTTGAAAGAGGATTAGATGTTGATGAAAGAACAAAAGATATTAATAACTTTTGGAATAATAGAATATTTAAAAATAACTCAAATGTACAGTTTGGAGAAGGTGGAGCGGGAACTTTCTCAGATGGTAAATTAACAACAAGAATAAAAGATATTAGATGCAGAAAAGTTCTTGAAGAACTTGTTAATTTTGGATCTCCAGATGAAATTTTATATTCTCATAAACCACACGTTGGAACAGATATATTAAAAAATGTAGTTAAAAATATAAGAGAAGAAATTAAAAGACTTGGTGGAGAAGTTAGATTCAATACTCAAGTAACTGACATAGAAGTTGAAAATGAAAGTATAAAATCAGTAATCGTAAATTATACAGAAAGAATAGAATGTGACAATGTAATATTTGCTGTGGGACATAGTGCAAGAGATTCTTATGAAATGTTATATGCAAAGGGTGTAAAAATCATTCAAAAACCATTTGCTATAGGGGCTAGAATTGAACATCCACAAGAATTAATTAATAAATCTCAATACAAAGAATTTTATAATCATCCAAGATTGGGAGCAGCAGATTATAGATTAATAGAGCATACTTCTAATGGAAGAACAGCATATACATTTTGTATGTGTCCAGGAGGATCTGTTATAGCTTCAGCATCAAATGAGTTTGAAGTAGTAACAAATGGTATGAGTGAACATGCAAGGGATAAAGTAAATGCTAATAGTGCTTTCTTAGTAAATGTTACACCTGAAGACTTTGGTAGTGACCATCCACTAGCAGGAGTTGAATTCCAAAGAAAATATGAAAAACTTGCTTATGAACTTGGTGGAAAAAATTATAATGCGCCAATGCAATTAGTAGGAGATTTCTTAAATAATAATATAACAACTGATATAGGTAAAGTTGAACCTTCTTATAAACCAGGAGTTACAGGAGCAGATTTAAGAGAGTGTTTACCAGAATTTGTAACAAGCACAATGAAGGAAGCTTTAGTATCTCTTGATAGAAAATTAAATGGATTTGCCATGCATGATGCAGTTTTAACAGGTGTTGAAACAAGATCATCAGCTCCAGTTAGAATAGTAAGAGATGAGCAAACTTTACAATCAGTAAGTACTAAAAACTTATATCCATGTGGTGAAGGTGCAGGATATGCAGGGGGAATAGTAACAGCAGCTGTTGATGGAATAAAATGTGCAGAAAAGATAATAGAAAAGTATAATCCTATTGTTAAATAATTTTAACATTAATATTTAAAATTATAAAAAAATTTACTATGTATTTATGATATAATGTGAAAGGAATTAATCATAAATGCATAGTAATTAAATAAGTTTGTTACAGTGTCATAATATTAAAATAAATACATAAGGCACTAAGGAGGAATACAAGTGGAAATAGTCATCGA
>JALFMW010000397.1 GCA_022782605.1 Clostridium sp.
ATTAGTAGAGACTATGGAAATGTTTTCTACTGATAATATTATCATAGACGATAAAATATCTACTATACAGGAAATAAAGCAAGCTGTGAGACATTTTAAGCCTGATGTACTTATAGTTGACTATGTACAATTATTGACACCGAACAACCCTAAGGATAGCCGTGAGAGACAGGTTGCTGATATTAGTAGAGAGCTTAAGAAAATGACAAGCGACTTTGAAATGATTGTTATACAATTAACACAGTTAGCAGAAAAGGGAATAGGTAACTATAAACCTAGTGGCGAAAGCTATACTAGAGAGTCTAGAGCTATTTATCATGATAGTAACTGCGTGATCTATGTACATCATGTTACCGAGGAAAAAGAGATAGAGATAGCTCATAATAGAACAGTACTTAAGGAAAGACAAAACAAGGAGGAGACTAAGGAAATGCTTAAGAGACTAGAAGGAATAGGCACTAGATTAGTAGAAGTAATAGTAGACAAGAACCGTAGTGGATCAGTAGGAAGCGATTATTATTGGTTTAGTGGCAAAGAGATGAGCTACTACCCTATAGTATAAAAAAATAGAAAAATTTTCCAAAAAACGCTTGACTAATAGTTAGAAATCGTAGTATTATATAATCAAGAAGGGGATAAAAAAATAATAAAAAGGGGATGTTGGGGTATGAAATATTATGAAGAGTACAAAAACTTTACTAATGAGGAGTTAGTAGTATTAGCACAGGCAGGCAATAAAGCTGCTAGAGACTATTTAGTACTTAAAAATGACAGAATGATAAGCACAATATTAGGGAAATATACTAAACACTATAATACAGATATGTATAGAGAGTTATACAATGAAGCAGTAATAGGGATGCTAGGAGCTATAGATGGATTTGATGCCACTAAAGGCTTTAAATTTACTACTTATGCATGGGAATACACTAAAGGAGCAGTATTATTAGCAATGAGAAAAAGTGCAGAGGGGAAATGCTTCAGAATAGGCAGAGAACAGAAAAAAGCCTATATAGATATAATGGATACCGAAGACAGATTAAGACAAATACTTATGAGAGAGCCTACCACAGAAGACATAGCTAAAGAGCTAGGAAAAACACGCCAAGAAGTAGAATACTTAATTAATCTTAATAGCAATCACTCATCACTAAATGAAATAATATTTGAAAGTAATAAGGGCAGTGATGGTGACATATATGTACAAGACAAGGTAGAGGATGAGAATAGCATATCAGAAGATCAAATCATAAATAACACATTATTGCGTGAAGCAATATCACAATTAGATCCAAAGAGACAAAAAATATTAAAAATGATATATGTAGATGGATACCCACAACACGAGATAGCGAAAAAACTCGGAACATCACAATGTTATATAAGCAATGAGCTTAGAGCTTCTATAAAGATACTTAGAAGAATACTTACTGGAGAGTTTGAAAAACCAGTAGAGCAACGTGATCTTAACTTCGCCAAAGGTAAAAGGGTTAAGATAAGATGTAGAGAGACTGGAGATATATTTGAGTCAATGAGGGATGCTTCAGAGGCTTACGGAATATCACATAGCAATATAAGCAGATGCGTTAATGGAAAGATATATTCAGCTGGCAAACATCCAGTAACACACGAAAAATTAACATGGGAGAGGGTGAACTATGATGAGTAATTTAGTAACTGGCATAGTAACAGCTTTAGAACTGATAGCCATATGTTGGGTAGTATATGAAATAATTAAAGAGAGGGAATAGATATATGTTAAGAGTATTTGAAGCATTTGCGGGATATGGAAGCCAATCAATCGCACTTAGAAATTTAGGAATAGAATATGAGGTAGTAGCAATAAGTGAGATAGATAAATACGCTATTAAAGCTTATGAGGCAATACATGGACCAACTAATAACCTAGGAAATATATGCAAGATTAATCCTAGAGATATACCGAATCACGACTTATTTACTTATTCGTTTCCTTGCCAAGATTTATCAGTGGCAGGGAAACAAGCTGGATTAGGTAAAGGAACAAGAAGCGGGCTATTATATGAATGTGAGAAAGTTATAGAAGCTAAGAAACCTAAATATTTATTACTAGAAAATGTCAAGAACTTAGTAGGGAAAAAGTTTAAACCACAATTTGATGAATGGCTAGATTATCTTGAATCACTAGGATATACGAATTATTGGAAAGTACTCAACGCTAAAGACTATGGAGTACCACAAAATAGGGAACGAGTATTTGTAGTTAGTATACTAGGGAAACATAAGCCTTATGAGTTCCCAAAACCAATACCTTTAGACAAATGTATAGCAGATATATTAGAAGCTAAGGCAGATGAAAAGTATTACATAGATAAACCATTTCATTTAGTAAATAAAGGGCATCAAGCTGAACTAGATATAAAGGGGATGGACTGCATTAAAAGGGTTTATAGCACTGATAAAGTAGCACCTGCATTAACAACTATGCAGGGAGGACTGAGAGAACCTAAGATATTAGAAACAAATTATAAGGTAAGAAAGTTAACACCTAGGGAGTGCTTTAGACTTATGGGAATGTCAGATGATGATATAGACAAGATACAAGCTGCTGGAATTAGCAATACTCAACAATATAAGATGGCTGGAAACAGTATAGTGGTAAATGTATTAGAGGTAATATTTAAAAATTTATTTATGGAGGGGCAATATGAAAAAAGTATTAGGGGGAAAAAGTAAAGCATGTCACTTCTGCGGAGGTGAAATGTATATAATATTAATAGGCAATAAGAAGTACGTGCAATGTAAGAAATGTGGGGCATTAACTAAAAACGTACCAATATATGAAACAAGAATATGGGAGGGATAGTAATGATAATACCAGAAATAATAAGAGTTGGAAGTACATTTTATACAGTAAAAGCGCAAGAAACACCTATAGTAATAAATGGAAAGCAGTGTTACGGATATTGCGACCCTAATATACATGAGATAGTATTAGATGCAGGATTAATTTCAGATGAGCAAACTATGGAACAGACATTTTGCCACGAGCTTATACATGCTATGATGTTTGAGCGCAAGATTAACTTAGAAGCAATGGGATTAAGTAATGCACAAATGGAACATGTAGTAGACAGCTTAGGTATATCATTACATCAAGTATTAATGGATAATCCTGATATAACTATGACAGCTGAAGAGTTTGATAAAAAATACCCTGAAAATAAAGAGGAGGAAAAAGTGAATGAATAAAATATTACTTACTGGACGTTTAGTAAAGGATGCAGAGATGAGTTTCCTACCAGGAACAGGAATGCCAAAGATAACATTTACATTAGCAATAGATAGAGCTTACCAAAAGGACAAAAACAATAAGAAAGTCGACTTTATACCTTGTGAACAAATCGGGAAGCATGTAGAGAAGTTGGCACAATACCTTACTAAAGGTAAAATGATAGGGATAGAAGGCGAGCTCAACATAGATCAATTTGAAAAAGACGGAGTCAAGAAATCATTTACTAAGGTTAAAGTAGATAGATTAGAATTCCTAGGTGGAGGCAAACAAGAGGACCATGACCCTACTGGTAAATTTAAAGAGGTGTTAGATGATGACGACTTGCCATTTTAAGGAGGATAAAAATGTTTAATAAGTGGAGATATGGTAAATACATAAATAGCGAAATGCTCATAAAATGGCTCGAAGGTCAAAAATATGGATACATAAAAAACAAAAGAGATTTTGTTACCTATGGAAGTTTAGAGGATGACTTTAATTATGACGAAAACGAAAAACAATGGGAACTAAGCCGAAATAGAATGATAGAAAAAACTATAAACGCAATAAAATTAGGAGTTGAATATATGAATGAAGATTAAATTTACCATACCAGGGCCAGCACAAGCAAAACAAAGACCGAGAGTAAATAGGAACACTGGGCGTGTCTATACGCCTGGTGCGACATCTAAGTATGAAAAACTAGTAAAGGAAAGTTACGGAGATAATCCATGTTTTGAGGACCAATTTATTAGTGTTAAGATATTATTTAAATTCAGCGTGCCGAAATCATATAGCAAGAAGAAGCGATCTGAGGCTCTAGAAGGCATTATTAGACCGACAAAAGCAGATATTGATAATTATATCAAGAGTGTGCTTGATGGACTAAATGGTGTTGCGTGGCGAGACGATCGCTATATTTATGCTATAACAGCCGAAAAGATA
>JALFMW010000024.1 GCA_022782605.1 Clostridium sp.
CGTTTATATTCACCTACCCAATAAGGATCTTGAAAGTAAACAGTTAAATCTGCAGATACTTCCTTCATTTATCTACCTCCTAATAACTTATATAATTAATTTATATATAATTATTCAGATTATGATTTAACTATGACAAAAGGTAAGAATTTTTAGAAAATTATTTGAATTTACAACATACGATATACTCCTCATCTTGACCGTTATTATCTATAACTACTAAATATTCATTGTAATGTGCATTATGAGGTTTTGAGAATATACAAGATTTGACTAATGGATGATCCTCCAAGTATAAAAGTTCTGTATCTTTTAAAAATTTTCTATTAATAAGTTCCATGATTTCATTCATAAAATCACCTCCTAACAAGTTAATACCTAAAATTTAACATTTAAACTATGCATTTAAAATTTCATATGTGAAAATAATTGAAGAGCAAGTTTATAAAAATTAATAACCACTATAAAAAGAAGTATAATAATTTATTTATAAATGTAGAAAATATATTTAACATACTATTAACATTTATTTAACTTCTTCTTAACCATGAGAATTAAAAATTATATTATTATAGTAGCATAGTAGGTTACATATTGGTCAAATAAAAAATATGACTTTTAAAAATATTAAAATAGATAATTATAATAAAGAACTTAAGGAGGAAATCATTTTGGAAATAGCGATAAGTCTGTTAGGCGGTCTGGGATTATTTTTATACGGAATGAATTTAATGGCAGAAGGCCTACAAAAATCAGCAGGAGACAAATTAAAAAAAATAGTAGAAAAATTAACAAGTAATACTGTTATGGGGGTTTTAGTAGGTACGGTAGTAACAGCTATCATACAAAGTTCATCTGCAGCAACAGTAATGGTAGTTGGTTTTGTTAATGCAGGGATAATGAGTTTATCTCAAGCAATAGGTGTTATAATGGGTGCTAACATAGGTACAACTGTAACAGCTCAATTAGTATCATTTAAATTAGAAGCAATAGCACCAGTTGCTCTAGGTATAGGTATAATATTATATTTATTCAGCAAAAAAGAAAAAACTAAAGAGCTTGCAACAATACTTTTAGGCTTTGGTATTTTATTTACAGGTATGGAATTTATGAAAGATGCAGTTAAACCTTTAGCTGAATATGAAGGATTTAGAAGAGCATTAATTTACTTTGGTGAACATCAATTCCTTGGAATAATTGCAGGATTTGCAATAACAGGCATAATACAAAGTTCATCTGCATCAATGGGTATGTTAATTGCTCTTGCATCACAAGGTTTAATTCCACTAAGTTCAGCTCTACCAATATTATATGGTGATAATATAGGTACTTGTGTAACTTCATTATTATCAAGTATAGGTGCATCGAGAAATGCCAAACGTGCAGCTACAATGCATTTAACTTTTAATGTTATTGGTACTTTAATATTTGTTTTAATTTTAAATTATCCAATAAGTGCACTTGTAAAATGGTTAGACCCAACAGATGCAGCTAGACAAATAGCAAATGCACATACAATCTTTAATGTAGTTAACGTGTTAATCTTATTACCATTTGCAAAATATATAGTAAAAATAGTATTAAAAATTATGCCAATTACAGAAGAAGAAAGTGAAGCAACTGCAGCTACTAAATATTTAGATGAAAGAATAATACAAACTCCTTCTATAGCTCTTGGAAATACAGTAAAAGAAGTTTCGAGAATGGGGCAAAAAGCTAATAAAGCATTAGAATATTCAATGAATTCTCTTATAAATAAATCAATGACTGATGTTGAAAAAACAGAAAAATATGAAGAACATGTTAATCTGTTACAAAAAGAAATATTAAATTATTTATTAAAACTTTCAAAATCACCACTAAATGACGAAGAAAGAAATAAAGTAGATTTACTATTTAACACAGTAAATGATATAGAAAGAGTATCAGATCATGCAGAAAATATTTCTGAATTATCAAGATTAGCAATAGAAAAAGATTTACAATTTTCTGATACTGCTTTAGAAGAAATGAATAATATATATTCTAAGGCAAAAGAAAACTTTAATGTAGCCCTTAAAGGTTTAGAAAGCTATGATAAAAGTATAATATCAAAAGTATATGAAATAGAAGATGAAGTTGATGCTCTTGATAAACTTTATAGAAAGAAACATATAGAAAGATTAAATAATGGTAAATGTACTATTGATTCAGGAGTATTATTCTTAGATTTATTAACAAATCTTGAAAGAATTTCAGACCACTCATGTAATATAGCAAATAATATTGAAATAAACTAATAAAAAGTTGTCTCTAGGAGACAACTTTTTTTATTGAATTCTAATATTAATAATATCCCCATTATATCTTTCTAGATGAACAACATCGCCTGTTAAGTTGTAATTAAAAGCATCTACAAGGGATTTTATCATTTTTTGTGTATCTACAATTTCTTCTTCGAATAAAAAAAAGTCAAGGGCATTATTTTTGATTAGTTTTTTTACAAAATCAATAGGAAGATTTAATTTGATTTTATCTCCCAAATGTGATTTTATATTTATAATTACTAGTTTATCATTATAGTTTTTTATAGTAGTTGACATTTTTATCCTCCTCTTTTTCTTATAAGGAAATTATTTCTATATTATTATTTATATTCATATATATAAGTAATTTATAACAAAATATAAATACTTAAAAATTATAATTTCCTCGAGGATAAAAAATGTGTTAGAATTAATTGTTAGCAATATGTAAAATATGAAGGAGTTGTGGCAATTGTTTAATTATATAAAATTTGCAATATTTCAGATTTTGGGATTTTTATTATCTATACCAGAACTTATAAAGTTAAAAATTAATGAAAAGAAATATAATAGTATGGAAAAATTCAGATTTATCAAATCTCATGCTAAAAGGTCTTTAGATTTAGTAAAAATTAAGATTAATGTAATTGGCAAAGAAAAAGTACCAAAGGAAGAGGTATTATTTGTTTTAAATCATTCTAGTATGCTGGATAGTTATATATTAGTATCAAGTATAGTAAAGCCTGTAGGAGTGATAATTGCAGATGTGCCAACCTGGAGACATATACCCATAGTAAGTCATTGGCTAAATATGATGAAATGTGTATATATCGACAGAGAAAATAATAGAGAGGGCATGAAAAGTATAATTCAAGCATCTGAAAATATAAAAATGGGTCAAAGTATGGCAGTTTTTCCTGAGGGAGATTTAACTTGGGTAAAAGATCCCCATGCATTGATTTCAGACTTTAAGCCTGGTGCCTTAAAAATAGCATACAAGGCTAAATGTCCCATAGTGCCAATGGTTATAAAAAATTCTAGAGGTACTTATAATGGTTATGAACCAATTGGAAGAATAAACTCTGGAAATGTAGAAGTAGAGTATCTAGATCCAATTTATGATCATATTGAAAATCCTAAAATTAAAACAAAAGAATTAGCAGAAATGATAAAAGCAAAAATGATTGCAGCTATGTAGAATATAAATAAAAGAGAGGATAACCTCTCTTTTTTCATGTTAATAATAATACTAATGTTTCATTCTAAAAGTATCACAAACTGCATTTTTCAAATTAATAAGAACATGACTTGCATTACAAGCTCCCTGTATATTATATGTACAGTTTTTAGCAGAACAAGATATATTTTGAGTAGTAGTTAGACTATCGTTACTTACATCACTAGTAAAATTAGCTTCAGCTTTATTTATGAAACTTTCGCAGTAAGTTTCGGGAGTCACTGTGGCTTCATAACCTTCTATTTTTATATGAGAAGCATGACAATAACCCGTTTTATTATAAGCACAACTTGAAACTAAGCAATTTAAATTGCTATCCATAATGCACCTCCTAAATCTTTACTTTATTATTATTATGATATTTTTTATAGATTTAATACTTTTATAAATTAAAAACAAAGCTAAGTTTTATAACCTAGGGAAGAAATAAATTTGTTATGTAAGAAAGTTTATAAAAAATAAAATACAAGGTATGCTAAAAATATCTAGCAAAAAAGCAGCAACTAAAGGTACAACTAAATAAGCATTGTCAGAATGTCCGTATTTACTTGTGACAGAGCCCATATTAGCAAGGGCGTTTGGTGTGGCTCCAAGGCCATGACCTAACATTCCGCTTATCATAACAGCTGCATCGTAATCTTTACCAAGTACTCTAAAAGCAAAGGTACACGCAAACAAAATAATAAAAATTACTTGTAGAAATACTATAAAAATAATTGGTCCAAATAAACTTGATAAAGAAAAAAAATCAATACTCATCAAAGCCATAGTTAAAAACATTCCCAGTGATAATTCTTCTAAAAAGCCTAATAAAGGAAAATTAAGTTCAACTAATTTCACTTTGTCATTTAAATTTCTAAATAATACAGCTATAAAAATGCAGCCAACAATACTTGGTATGACTATATGAAAATATAAGTTAATAATATCAGATAAAAAAGTTCCTATACTTAGTGATAATAATACTATTAAAATTTGCTCAAAAAATAAGGTGTCACTTGTATTTAATGAAGAAACATTATTAGAAAGATTGTTATTATTATTTTGTTTATGTAATTTAGGTGATTTTAACTTGTATTTTTCAATTAATAATTTTGCAACAGGACCACCAATTAATCCCCCCATAATGAGACCTAAAGTAGCAGATGCAAAGCCAACGCTACAGGCATTTTTTACGCCTAATGATTCTAAAGTGGAACCAAAGGCTAGAGAGTAACCGTGACCACCTTCCATGGAGATACTACCACACATTAAAGCTAGAAGAGGATCTATATTAATAAATTTTGAGGATATACAGGCTATAATATTTTGAGAAAGCCCTAAAAATGAACATAGTAGCCAGTATAATATTAATAGTTTGCCACCTTTTTTTAGTAAGCTAAAGCTGACATTTAATCCTACTATAGTAAAGAAAAATGACATAAAGTAAGGCATTAAAGTAGTATTCATGGAGATATTTACAATTTTAAAATATTCTAATATAAAAACAAGTAGTGAAAATAAGAGACCACCAACTACAGGAGGCGGAATACAGAGTTTATAAAGTATGTGAATTTTATTAGTTAGAAAACTTCCAAATAAGTATAAAAATATGGATAGCATCAAAGTTTGTACTATATTAAAGTCTAGAAAAATCATATTGTGCCCCCCTATATTATAAGACGTTGATAAATCAACGCCTCATATTATAACTATTTGATTTTAAGAAAGAAAAGTTTTATAGATTATATTCAAAAGGTCAAATAAGTATACTTAACTTTTAATAGATATAAGTTCTTTTCTGTACATAGAAGGAGTTTGATTTGTCATTTTTTTAAATACAATTGTATAATAATTTTGATTTGTAAATCCCACTTCTAAGGCTACATCTAACAAAGATAAAGAAGGATCAGCTAATAATTTTTTACTTTTTTCTACTCTAAATTGATTTAAAAAATTAGAGAAAGTTTGATTTGTAGATTTTTTAAATAAATTGCAAAAGTAAGACTTATTTATGTTTAGATTTTCACATAAATCATCTATAGAGATATCTTCATTGTAATATTTATGTATATAATAAATTGCTTTTCTAACATAAATATTATAAGAGCCAGTATTTATATCATATACTAGATTATTTTCAATAATTTTACATAATACATACTCTATATATTTAAAGCATGTAAATGGTTTATAACATATTTGTTTATTATCGAAATTCGTTGAAATAGGACCAAGAATAAAAAAAATATTGCAAGCATCCTTAATTATGTAGTGAATATCATTTTCAATAGATAATGTATGAATATCCTTATTATTATCTATTTTCATTTCAATAAAATTTTCTATCTTATCTTTAGGATATAATTTATCCATATAATCATTGTATCCATATTTGTCTATCTCTTTATAATCTTTCGAAATTGTTTTAATTGGTATATTACAACAATTAAAAAAAGTTTCTGATATATAGTTTATATTTAACACCTAAATTCTACTCCTTATACTTACTAAATTTGTATAAATATATTAATAAAAAATCAATATACTTATATATTTAAAATTGATTATCAATTATAATTAATTTGCAAATGATAATAAAAATCATAAATAAATACTAATTAAAAATAATAAAAATGTCAATGGGTAATAAAAATAAAAAAGGAAAAAAATCATGACTAATAAAAATAAAATTAAGATTGCTTTAGATATATGTATGATTTTCTTATTTATAACTTTCTTTGATAAGAATTTTGTAAATATGAAATTTCATATGTTATCTGGAATTATATTTGCAGTGTTTATATTAATCCATATGTTTATAAATAGAAAATGGATTGTATCAATAAGTAAAAAACTATTTGATAATAAGATTAAATTAAGAGTAAAAATATCTTATATAGTCAGCTTTTTATTATTAATAAGTGTGGGGCTTATTATAGTAAGTGGTTTTTATATAATTTTAGCTCCAGTAAATAGAAAGATGTTTTGGAAAATGGTACACTATACATTTTCATATATTTCTATAGCTTTAATTGGAATACATTTAGGACTTTACTGGAAATGGGTTATGAATATGTTTAAAAAGTTATTTAAGTTAAATTCTCAAAGTAAAGTGAGAAGTCAAATATCAAAATTTATAACTTTAATTATATTAGT
>JALFMW010000028.1 GCA_022782605.1 Clostridium sp.
AAATAAAGATGAAATAAAAGTTAAAAGGTGCAGGTGTAAAGCTAACACTAAGAATAAATGCAAATATTTTATAGAGTGTAGCAAGTTAAAGCTTAGATATAGAAATTGTGTAAGGAAGTGAATAAGGTGACTAAAGAACTTGAAAGAATAATAGTTAAGTTAGCTGATAGAGTAGAAAATGGTGGAGATCATGTACACCTTATGATTAAGAATGAATTAGATCCACATGATAAAAATACAATAATTTTAAGATTTACAACATGGAACATAAGGTTTGAAGGGCATTGTATTTGGATGTTTAAGAAAGAGGGGGCAGTTTAATAGCAAAAAAACATAAATATGAGCCTAATTTCTACAGAATAGTTGCAATAGAAAGAATCAATATCAAAAAGGAAGGTGAAGAATAATGAAAACAGAGTTGTATAATGACAATTTTCAAAATTATAAAAGATATAACATACCTAAGGCACAATTAGTAATTGCAGATATACCTTATAACGTAGGCACCAACTTCTACGGAAGTAACCCTGAATGGTATAAAGGAGGGGATAATAAAAACGGCGAAAGTAAGAAAGCTGGTAAAGCTGCATTTAATTCGGATTTTAACTTTAACATAGCTGAATACTATCATTTTTGTAATAGGCTATTAAAGAAAGAACCTAAAAAAGCAGGAGCTAGAGGAAGAAGTTCAGACGCACCTTGTATGATTATATTTTGTGCATTTGAACAATTAGAAACAGTTAAACAATATGCTAAGAAGTATGGATTTAAAAATAGTATTCCATTAGTTTTTATAAAAAATTATAGTCCACAAGTTTTAAAAGCTAATATGAGAATTGTAGGTGCTACAGAATATGCATTAGTCCTTTACAGAGACAAGTTACCTAAGTTTAGAAATGGACTTCAAATTGATGAAAACGGAAAGAACATTAGAGGAACAGGGCATATGATATTTAATTGGTTTGAATGGAAAAGAGATAATTCAAAAGAATATCCTAAGATACATCCAGCGCAAAAACCAGTAGGACTTTTAAAACAACTTATAGGAATATTTACAGATCCAGGAGATATTGTTATTGATCCATGCGCTGGCAGTGGAACAACGCTAAGAGCAGCAGCTGAATTAGGCAGAAATAGTTATGGATTTGAAATATCAAGAGATTTTTATAAAAAAGCAAAAGAAGAAATGCTAAATTACAAAACTGAAGAAGAATATATTAAGAGAAAATATTGTAATACTTGCATCAATAAAGAAACTTGTAGCTTAGAAGATGTTACAAAGTGTAATACAAATCCATTGTAAAAAGTAAATGGAAGGTGAAGAATAATGCCAATAACAAATAGCGAAGCAATAGAATATATAAAAAAATTAGCAGAATATTGCATGGATCATTATATGTGTAAAAATTGCATATTTAAGCCTAAGGATTATAAGCCAGTAACGAATGAATGTTTATTTGGATTTACACCATGTGATGTGGATAGCAAAATCAGGGAAAAAATCAGAAATGGGGAGATAAAATGATTAGGAGGAAGAATAAATGGATGCATTAGAATATTTTAAAATAAAAAAGAGAATGACTAATAAATGTGAAATGGATTGTGTTGATTGCCCGTTATATTATGCTAACAGCAATAAACAATTAGGTTGTAAAAGGTTCGAGATGCTTTATCCAAAAGAAGCTATTAAAATAGTTGAAGATTGGGAAAAAGAACATCCTTTTGTAACCAATGCGGATAAGTATAAAGAAATTATCAGAAAAACATTTGGAGATAATTTTATACAAATTTGTTTTAGAGAAAATGTTCCAACATGCAGGTGTAGAGATTTTAACTGTAGTGAATGTGAAGAGTTCTGGGGCAGAGAGTATAAAAAGAAGGAGGAAGAATAAATGAAAATAATAAATCCAAGTGTTCAATTAGAAGATGAAATTGATGGACAAAGAATTATGAAAAAAATCTAAAGAATAGGTAGAACTTGTTACAAGAGTGAAGGAAACATTACAGAAGATTCAGCAGAAAGATTTGTCAAGAATCTTATTAATAGAAATCATGAATCTGTCCTAGAGCACGTTAATATCTCTGTTAGAGTTATTTGCGATAGAGGTGTATCACACGAAATCGTAAGACACAGAATAGCAAGTTATAGTCAGGAAAGTACAAGATATTGTAATTACAGTAAAGATAAGTTTGGGAATGAACTTACTTTTATAAAGCCTTGTTTCTGGGAAAACAAATATGATACTGAAGAATGTGAAATGTCTATTGGGTTTAAATGTAGAAATGAATATGAACAATGGTTAAAGTGTATGGCAAGCATAGAGCAATGCTATTTTGCAATGCTAGAACATGGAACAACTCCAGAACAAGCACGTAGCATATTACCTAATAGTTTAAAAACTGAAATAGTTATGACTATGAACTTAAGAGAATGGAGACATTTCTTTTTATTAAGGTGTGATAAAGCAGCACATCCACAAACAAGAGAAATAGCTAATATGATATTAAAAGAATTCAAAGAAAAGATACCAGTAATTTTTGATGACTTATATGAAAGTTTTGTGGGTGGAATAAATGAAAAAACAGAATAAATATATTGAAGGCTAAGGTAAATCCTTAGTCTTGTTTTTTACATAAAAAAAATAAGGCTAGAAATTAATCTAGCCTTAATGCTTTATTTAGTTCCAACAAGGCTTGTTTATGTATTTTAAAATCCACCATATTGTTGTTGGCTTTATCTATCTTAATTATGTACTTAAGAGCCTTTATCTGTCTTTTAATTAACTCTTTATCTTGTGGAATTTCTACCTTTAGCATATCAAATCACACCACCTATAATAGTTTGTATATTTTTCTGCCAATTTTAACTTTATCTACGTGGTCTTTTGGTTTTGTATAGATGTCATTACAATTCTCAAAATGTCTAACAATAGATGCATCAGATCCGCTAATCATATCTGGAATAACATTACCATTTGCATAATAGATTTTTACATTTTTCATAATAATCACACCTTTCAAAAATATGTTTGAGGGATTGCTCCCTAATTTTATAATGGTTTAGCAAATTCTATTGTATTGTTTTTGATTAATCCTCCATTATCTAGAATTTCTTTTAAAGCTTTTCTCCCTCCTCTTGGTGTGTAAGGAACATTAATTCCGTATTTGTCCTTACTAAAACTTACAAAGCCTAGTGTTGGATGATATAATCCTAATCCTCCAGTAGCAGTAAATTGTATTTTATTATTTCCAAAGTTAAATCCCTTTACAGATTTAATTTTTAATTGGCTATTAATCTCTTTTGTTAATGTTTTATTTTTCATAATAAATCACACTCCTAAAAATCATATTTATAAAGTAGGGGATTAACATCCCCTAAGCTACAACTCCATAACATTCATTTATATCTTTATTGATTTCTGATATTCCTCCATCTGCCTCTATATCATCCCAACTATAATCAAATTCATCTATTAACTTACCTTCTAAAGTCCACCATTCGCCTCTCTCATCTTCGTGTTTTTGATTGTAGTAAACTACTATTTTATAATGATTTACTCCTTTAAGTCCATCAACTTTAATTTCTTTTTCAGTTTTAACAAATTCAGCATTTTCTCCTTCAAGTAATTCATTGTAAAGTTTTGTTGGCAAGTAGTTTTTAATCTTTTTTAAATCCATTTTAATCACTCCTTAAATATTTTTATCTCTTAACTTGTTTTTATTATACAATATAAAAAATATAGTGTCAACACTATAATATATATTTTTAAAAACTTTATTATTTATTAATTATATGATATAATTATTGCATAATACAAAGGAGGTATTTTATATATGATAATAATAAAGATACAACATATTTTAGATAAAGACGAAAGAAATTTGAACTGGCTTTCAAATAAAACAGGTATTTCATATTCAACATTACACAAGTTAGCTAATAACAAAACTACATCTATATCTTTTAGCGTGTTAGATAAATTGTGTAATTTTTACAATTGTAAAATAGGTGACTTGATAGAATATAAAAAAGATAAATAAGAAAGGGGAAATTAATATGGAAAATTTAATTAATCAAGAAATAATTTTTGAGTTAAGCGACATTAATAAGACTTTAGTATGTAGAGATAATAAAGAAAATATATGGTTTATAAATAATAAAGTGTTTTATGTTTTAGGCCACCAAGAAAGCATAAATGGAAACATTAATTATAATGTTGACAAAACATTAGGAGAAAAAATAAAAAAATATAGGGAAAGCAAAGGCATTATACAATCTAATTTTGCCAATATGTTAGGAATAGAAAGATCGTTCTTGTGCAACTACGAAAAAGGTTCAAGAATCCCTGGAAATGAATTGTTAAATAAGCTATTAGATATGTTGGATATAAAATTTAATTATATTGTAGATACATCTGCAATAGGGAAATTTGAAAATTGCAACGAACTTAATAAGGAAATAGCATTAAGATTAAAAGCCTATAGGAAAGGATGGGAACTATCTGAAAAAAAATTAGCCAACAAAATAGGTATAACAGAAAAAACAATAACAGAATACGAGAATGGCTCTGTAATTCCATCACGCAAAACTTTATTGAAATATTCTGATGTTTTAAATATGCCTATAGGTGATTTGATTTATAGAGGCGGAAAATCCTGCACAAAGAAAATAATTTGTATAGATTAAAAATGTAACACAAAAACGTTACAAAAACGTAACATTTGAAATTGTAAATAATTGGGTAATGTAATATAAAGTAAATAATTAGCAATAAATGGTTATTTTGTTACACTTGTTACACTTTTGTTACACTTTTGTTACACGTCAAAACCGTTGGTATGACTGGCTTTATATATATATATATATATATGTTACAATGTTACATAAATATATATATACATATAGGGAAAAATACGAATATTACCATATAATGGCATAAATACGGTATATTTATATAGTTATACATATATGTATTTCCAAAAGTGTAACAAAACAATTTTAGTGGCTTTAAAACGTTGCTATCACTAGCTTAGAGGGTGTTACACTTTTGTAACAGAGTGTTACAGGTATAAAAAAAGGAGATGGAAAATTTGAAGGATGAATTTAAGCAAACAGAAAAAATGCTATATGATTATAAATATATAGATAGCAAGATTAACATTTTGCAATTTAAATTAGAAAAGTTGAGAGATGATATAACTGTATCTGGATTAGATTATTCTAAAGATAAAATATCTAGCACTAATAGTTTTAATTCTGTTGTAGAGAACGAAACTATTGCTAGAGATTCAGGAGAAATAAAAATAATAGATCAGGAAATAAGAAACTTACAATACCAAAAAAAATTAATAGATATGTCACTCCCACTGCTGGAAGAAGAAGAACAACAGCTTGTAAAATTAAGATATTTCAGTAAAGACAAAAGAACCTGGGTTAACATTGCAGCAGAAATGAATATGACATCTGATAATTGCATTAAGATTCGCAGAAGAATAATAGATAAGTTGCAATCTTACTTGATATAGGCCATCTATTGACATTGTTTATTATTTAATATTTATTACTAATTTATTGTAAACGTACTGATTTCAGCACTTTATAGGTGTTATTATAGTATCATAGAAAATAAATCAAAGAGGGAATTAAAGCCCTCTTATTTTTATGCCCTTTATCGTTCGATTTAAGACTATTTATTTTTATATGATAAATCTATCATTAAAATATTAAAATGACGTTAGAGAGGACGAGAGGGGTAATAAAATCAAAAAGAGAAGGTGAGAGTATGAAGTATAGAGGCAGACCAGCTAAATATGAAAATCCTGAAGATATGCAAAAAATAATTGTTGAGTATTTTAATGAATGTGATAAGGAAGGTAAAAAGCCTACTGTTAGTGGATTGGGTTATGTGTTAGGAATGAGTAGGAAACAATTACTTGAATATGAGAATTGTATAGATAGTGAAAATTTGTTTGCAAGATTTGATGATAGTGTTAAGCTTGGATTTAGAAACACGATAAAAGATGCCAAGAGGTTCATAGAGAGTTGTTTAGAGGATAAACTGATAAATGGTACTACCACACCTATTGGCCTTATATTCGCCCTTAAGAACAATTACGGCTGGGTTGATAAACAAGAAGTAGAGCAGACTACCAAAACTATCAATGTGGACTTGGAGGACTAGTTAATTTGTCCATCACCCGTGGACTTTCAATTAATTCAAGCAGCACTACACTAAGCAATGTTCAACAAATGGCGTGGTTGAGCCATTTAAATCAAAATGTATTTTAAAAAACTTAGCGTAAAATAAATATTATGTGCTAAGTTTATACCTTTGCTGCTTTGCTAGCCATACTGTAAACCCTTGCTATTACTAGCTTTATAGCTTGTTTGCCTATGTGTGACTGGGCGCAAGGATGGGGTACATTCT
>JALFMW010000065.1 GCA_022782605.1 Clostridium sp.
ATATGTACAGGATCACTTGCAGGACATAATGCAGTAAGATATTTGGCAAATATGGAATATTTACAATTACCAACAAGTTTATTAATTGGAGATTTTATTTCATATTCTAACGAAGAAATGCATAAAAAAGATGGTGCAAAGAAAAGATTCACCTTTGCAGGAAGTATTTATTTTAATAGAATGAAGGAGCTAGGGTTATATACAATTGATAAAGAAATAATTAAAAAAAGAGTAGAAGATGTTGGATTATTAGATGTTTATAATAAAAAATTATTAATCTAATAAAAACACCTTTTATATTAGTGATAGGTATTATTTGTACACAGACGAAGGTATAAACTTTATAGGAGCTTATACCTTTCTTTTTATTTATGCGACACGTAAACGTCAGGTGGACAAAATAAAAATGAAAATAAAAATAAAAAATAAAAATAAAGCTGGTACCACCATACGTAAACGATAGGTGATCAAAATAAAAATGGAAAATGAAAAGCAACCACTAGAGAATTAAGAGATGGTAGTTGATAAGATTAAGCCTTATTTTATTGTAATAATGACTTTATAAAAAATTAAATTTTTTCTTATATAAAATAAAAAATAAGTGAATGTTTAGAAATTTGCATAAATAATTGTGAAAAATAACAAATTATGGTAAAATTTATTTATTATTAGTATAAATAATATAGTATATTATTGGGGTTTGGAGTGATATTATGGAGTATATTATGGGTAAAAAATTGGCCAATATATCATGGGATATGAATATTATAAAAACATTATGTAAAATAAATGAATATAAGGGCGAGCAAATTATATACAAGAAGCAATCAAAGAATATGGTATCAACAACAACTGAAGAAGCAATTACTAAGTTTGTTTACGATACACATATTGATAATTTTATGGGTGGGGAAGAAAATCTAATAAAATTAATTAATAATGAAATAACGCCACAATCAAGGGAAGAAATAGCAGTTGTGGAATTTAGAGATGTGATTAAAACTGTAAATAGTGCATATGAAGATATAAAGATAAATTCACAAACTATATTAGAACTTCATGGATACTTACATAGATATTCTCTTGTTAGAGGTGGAAGATACAGAAATGAAGATATTAATTTTTATAATATGGAAAGAAATAATCTTGTAGAAAATATTCAAACAAATTCTAACTTAAATATGGAAGAATGTCTAGAAAAAGAAGTAGAGTATATTTGTGATACATATTATAAATTAATAGAAGAAGATAAAATACAAGAGCTTATTATAATAGCAGCGTTTATAAGAGATTTCATTTCAATATCACCATTCAAAGAGGATAATATTAAAATGGCTAAAATATTAACATTATTACTATTAAATAAGAGTGGATATGAAGTTGGTAGATTTACAAGTTTAGGTAAATTATATGATGACAGTAATCAATCTTTATTTAGAAAGCTAATTAGTACAAAAGATGATTTTGAAAGTGAATCTAATGATATAAAAAAATGGGTGGAATACTTCTTATCATTTGTAGAAAAATCATATGAAGACTTAAGTGACGAGATGAATCTTGCTGTTAATAAAAAAGAAACTAAAACAAGAAGAATTGAAAAAATAATAAATTCTACACTTGGATACTTTACAAAGGACGATATACGAAATCAATGTCCTGATATTCCAGAGCCAACTATAAATCGAGTTTTTAATAATTTAAGAAAAAGTGGAAAAATAGAAGTTGTAGCTAAAGGTAGAAGTGCTAAGTGGAAGAAAAAATAGATTAGAAGATGTATCAATTAATGATACATTTTTTTTATGGAATAGTTTCAAATAATTTACAAATAATAAATATTATTAAGTATTATTTGAGGTGAATTATGAAAAAGAAGTTATTATATATTAACTGTAATTCTAAACCAGAAAAACTATCATCATCTAAAACTGTAGCAAGACTTTTTATTCAAAAATTTATTGAATTAAATCCAAACTTTGAAGTTGAAGAAGTAGATTTATATAAAGATCATATACCAAGATTAGAGTATGAATATATTGCAGGAAGAAGTGCCTTAGTTGAAAAGGAAGCTTTAAAACAACTAGATGACCATGCACAAAAAGAAATAAAAAGAATCAATGAGTTATGTGAACAATTTATAGATTGTAGAGTTTATGTAATAGCAGCACCTATGTGGAGTTTATCATTTCCACCACAACTTAAAGAATATTTTGACTGTGTAATACAGGATAAGAAGACTATAAAGTTTGAAAATAAAAAACCAAAGGGAACTTTAAATAACGTTTATAGAAGTATGGTATATATTCAATCAAGTGGTGGTAAAGTACCTTTATATCTAAAACCAATATTAAATAAAGGTCTCAATTATATTAAATATATTGCTAAGTATCTTGGAATTAAAAAATTTAAGTCAATATTAGTAGATAATACAGGTACAACTGAAAAAGAAAGGGAAGATGCTATAGATAAGGCAACAAAAGAAATTGATAAGGTTATAAAATCTTTGAAATACTAAAATTTCATATTACAAAAACAATCAATGTGAAATTTTAAGAAAATTTAAAATAATGTTGATAATGTATACAAAGTATACTACCATTATTGTTAATAAATGTAAAACAAATTCTTTGGAGGGGTAAGTATGATGTGTTTAATAAATGAAAAATTTTATAATA
>JALFMW010000066.1 GCA_022782605.1 Clostridium sp.
CCAGGACATGCCATAATTTCTATAGCATGATAAAATTCTTCACCTTTTCTTATTTTATCAAGCATTTTACCTGCTTCTTCTAATCCATGAGTAACACCTATTTTCAGATGATAATCTCCCACATTTACATCACAAGATCTAAATCCATCCCATCCTCTAAGAGATTCAAATTCTATTTTATCAAGTTTATTTCCTGTCATATTTTCTAAGGCCGTTCTAAGAGCCGATTCTATAACTCCACCTGTTCTACCAAATATAATACCTCCACCTGTATATTCTCCAAGTACTTGATCAATTTCTTCATCTTCAAGTTCTTTTAAATCTATTCCTGAATCTTGGAATATTTTAATTAATTCTCTAGTTGTTATTACATAATCCACATCAAAATTAAGCCCCCTAGAAAATTCCGGTCTAGATGCTTCATATTTTTTAGCAATACATGGCATTATGGCAACAGAAGTTACTTCATCTCTTTTTAATCCTTTTTCTTTTGCCCAAATATCTTTAGCCACTGTTGCAAACATCTGCATTGGTGACTTGGCAGTTGATGGTACATCTAACATATCGTTATAATTTTGTTCTATAAATTTTACCCAAGCAGGACAACATGATGTAAGTATAGGCAGTTTAACACTTTTATCTCCTGCAAAATATCGTTCCAATCTATCTTGTAATTCAGCAGCTTCTTCCATTATTGTTAAATCAGCAGCCCATGTTGTATCAAATACATAATCCACCCCTAATTTTCTAAGACCAGCGGCAAGTTTTTTCTCCACATTGTCTCCTACTTCAAATCCGAAAGCTTCACCTATGGCAACTCTTACAGCCGGTGCCATTTGAGTTATTACTAGTTTATTAGGTGTTGATAAATCTCTAATAAATCTCAAGGAGTTATCTCCTGCTGTTATGGCATCTACTGGACATGCTGATAAACATCTACCACAGTGAGTACATCTAGTATAATCTATATATCTTTGTTCCTTTTTTTCTCCTGCTATACAATCAACTGGACAAACTCTTTGACAAATACCACATCCTATACATTTAGTTGTTATGGTAAGTTTAATCAAGTTATTACATTGCATAGTGTAGCATTTGCCCTCTTCAATATGTTCGCTGATTTCATCATAAAAGTTTTCTAGAATTTCTTCCATAACATTATATTTTTGATTTAAATCCTCTTTAATTTCATCAGCCAAATTTCTAAGTAAATAAACATCTCTCATATTGGCTTTACCTTTACTTATTCTATCAAGAATTCTCCAAATTCTCTTTAATGGGTCTTTTACTTTATCATATTCTTGTAAGTATCCTCCATTTTGCATTAAACCAATTACTGAGTCTATATAAAATTTAGAATACTGCACTATACAATCTTCTTCTGACAATATATTTATAGCTCTTATATAGTTATCAAACAAATCAAAATTAAGTTCTTTATCTAAGTCTTCTTTGGATAAAAATCTTCCATATGGCGGAACTCCCACATGAGCACCTTTAAATTCTTTTTTATCTAATATTCCTCCACATAATTCAATAATATCTGAAAGTTTTGCTCCTTTGGGAACCTCTACTATACCACTATTATTTATTCTTCCGCATACTGCTATCTTTCTTTCACTACTTTCTGTCATTTGTTTTAATTCTTCTTCACTAAAAACTGAAAAAACAGACCCTCTATCACTATGTAAAATAGTAAGCTTTGTATTTGCCATATCATTCACTCCTTTTTATGTTTATAATTAGATTAAGTCAATTTTCGTATTATATACTTTTAAATTAGTTTTTACTATTCTCTACAAATTTATATAATTTTCAAAGCAACTATTTTCGACTCTACAATTCATTTTTCGTTAGATTTCTTATTTCTATATTGATTTATTGTAGAAATAATATATAATATATTTATACTTTATATATTTTGGGAGAATTTTTATGAGAAAAAGAAAAACAAAATTTTGGGTTGCTTTTTCAATACTTTTAGTTGCTGCAGGTATATTTATTTTCACCGCTAAAGACCTTAGCATCCACGGCTACGATGAACAGACTTCTAAAGAAGATTCTGTTTCACAAAGTACAAACAGCAATGTGGAAAAAGTAAATTTAGATGGTTATTTATTTCTAGGAGATTCTTATACTTTCTTGCTTAAAGAAACAATAGAATCACATAATCCTAAGGCTAGTGTATGTGCTAAATCAGGAGTTGAACCTGTTTATTGGAATGAAAACTTTAACACTCTTCCTGATAATGAGCAAGTTAATGGTGTAGTTTTATTAATTGGTGTAAATGGTGTTACATACGATGATAATTTACCTAATAAAAAAATGCTTATAGACTCTCTAGTAGAAAAATACCAAGGTAAAACTATTTATGTGCAAAAGGTATTTCCTGTAGGTAAGAGTTTTGAAAATGCCAATCCTGTAACTTTTAATGCTGCCATCAAATCACATAATGAAGAAATTGAAAACTACTGTCAAAAATATGACAATGTAATTTTTATTGATTCTACAAAAGATCTTGTAACTGATGATGGTTATTTAAAATACACTTATGATGGCCTTCATATTAGTAGTGATAAACAAGAAGTTTTCTATAATAATATAGAAGATGCCATAAATAACATTAATCAATTTTAACTTTAACTAAAGAATATCCAAAATAACTATATATAATAGTTGTCTTGGATATTTTTTTATTGTTTAAATTTATAACAGTTATAAAATTTTTCTATATTTTAATAATTGTTGATTATAATTTGCTTTTTCACTAATATATTAAGTATGATAAAT
>JALFMW010000083.1 GCA_022782605.1 Clostridium sp.
GTATATTCTCCAACTTTTCCAGTATTAACTACACCTGAAAAATCTATTTTACTTGTTAAATCTCCATCTTCTTTATCAGATGCTGTTGCTTTCAACATAGAATAATCAAAGTCTTCACCTTTAACTAATGTGTATGTGTCATTTACTGATATAGTTGGAGCATTATTTTTTTCTGGTTTTGGTGTTGGTGCAACATATTTAGTTAAATATTTACTTGATGCTGATATATATCTTGTTGAACCTTTATAAGTTATTGTATACCATCCATTAGAAGTTTTACCTTTAACTGTTACTACTGTACCTTTCTTTAATGTTCCAGCTTTTACAAAACTAGTTCCTGGTCCTTTTCTAACATTTAAATCTGTTTTTAGTTTAAATTTTCCTGAGTAATCTTTTGTAGTGAATGTTTTCTTTACATATGTTTTATAAACATATCCAGTTTTTCCATCGTATTTAACTTTTAACCATTTTCCTGATGTTTTTAATATAGTTACTTTTGCACCTTTTTTAATTGTAGTTAATTTAGCAGATTTTGTACTAGCTGATTTTCTTAAAGTTACTGTAGTGCTAGTATATCCACTTTTAACTGTTGCTGCATCTACACTATCTGTAGCTACAGCCATACCACCTGCTGCAGTGGTACCTACTAATGCAAATGTTACAGCAAGTTTACCTACTCTTTTCTTAAAATTTTGGTAGCTTTTGTTCATTTCTACTCCCCCTTTAATTTTTACACATCTTGGAAATAATGTATACTGTATTTGAATACACTCTCTCCAATAGTTAAATATTATTATGACAATTGCTACTTTGATTTAAAATGATTAGTTTTCATATCATCTAACTCTATTGTGACACAATGATTTTTTTTTTGCAATTACATTTTATTTTTTTATTTCCCTATTATTCTACATTTATTTTTTTTAATATGACTAATTTTTTTTAACTGCAGATTTAACATAATTAAACAATTTATTTTTTCATAAAATGTTTTATTATAAAAAAAAAATAAAAAAATAAAAAGAATATTTTAATATTTTTTGATAATTAACTCAAATATTCTTTTTTTATTTTTAATTTTTTTATTATATTATGAATAATTTACAATAATCTAATCTCTATTTGTCCTAGAGATTTTTCCTTTCCATCACTACCTACTCTAGTCATTATATAAATTTCATTAAAATCCCCTTTAGTTTTTATATTATTGCTTTTTATATAATCCATTATTATTTTATAATATTTTCCCGAATCTCTATAAGTATCATCAAAATACATAGTCAAGTAATTTCCCTTAGGCATGGAAATTATTTTTTCATCTTTATAATCTATATTTTCACCTAAATTTATCATTACATTTTTATATTCTGTATACCCTTCATCTCCCATATCATCATAGGACACAGTAAAAGCTATTTCTGCATTTACATTTTCATAATCTCTTTCTACTTCAAGAAGTATCTTTCTTAGATTTATTTCAAACTCATCGGAAAATCTATCTTTAAAATTATACTGAATAAATTTTCTCTCCTCATTGTATTTTATAAATATATTATTTATGCCTTGATTTAAAGAGAAATCTATCTTATTTTCTAAAGACTCAACTTTATTCCTTATGTTTTCCAACTCTTTTATCTTTTCTGCTATAAGCTTCTTTTGATTTCCCAGTATTTCTACTATGGATTCCAAAGAAGTATAGTTATTAGTTACTTCTTTTATTTCTTCTAAAGAAAGGCCCAATGCTTTACATTGTTTTATTAAGTCTATAGTGTTAAAATCCTTCATAGAATAATATCTATATCCTGTTTCTTCATTTATATAAGATGGATTTAGTATTCCCACTTTTTCATAATGTCTTAAAGTTTGAACTGATAAATTATTTAATTTTCCCATTTGACCAATAGATAAATATTTTCCCATTTTATCACCTGCTTTCTATTTTGGAATTTATTCTATAACTCTAACTTTTTATTTAAAAAAGGACATTAATCTTTATATTAATGTCCTAATTATATCTATATATTTACTACTTCTTCAAGCACTTCTACTTCTTTATTTAAAACAATATCAGTATATTTTTTCACATTAGCTATTATATACATAACTACAAAAGTTATTATTTCTGAAGTTAATACACTTGCCCATATTCCATTTAATCCAAATATTCTTGGTAATACAAATAAACATACTGGTAAAAATACCATTGATCTGAATATACTTATTAAGTTTGAGAACTTTGGTATTTCCACTGCTTGATAATATACTAAAGTGTCTAAGTTTACACTACCTATTATATAAGCTAAACATGCTATTTTTAATCCATTATATGCTAAGCTTGCAACTTCAGCATCTGTTGTAAATATACCAACTACATAAGTTCCAAATATATAACATACTGCTGCTGCACTTATACTAACTACTAAAGATGATATTACATTAACTTTGTAAAATCCTAACATCTTTTCTTTATCTTTTCTTCCGAAATTATAACTTATAAGTGGCTGAGCACCAAATGTTAATCCTAAAAGAACCATATAAATATTAGTTGTTATATAGTTGATTATACTATAAGTTGAAATTCCTATTTCTCCCATATAACTTGACAATGCCATATTGTGTAAGAACACTATTATGGAGAAACTAAGTTGTCCAAGAAATGATGGGAATCCTATATTTGTAACTTCTTTTATTATATTTTTATCCATTGATACTTTTCCAAAACTTAATACTCCTCTTTTTCTTATAAAATGAGGAAGAAGTATGGAAACAGTTACTATTTGTCCTAAACCTGTTGCTATAGCTGCTCCTTTTATACCCATTCCTAAAGGGAATATAAATACATAATCAAGTACTATATTTGTTATTGCTCCTGCTATAGTAGAAACCATAGCAAGTTTTGGTCTATTATCATTTCTCACAAAAGAATTTAATACTACTCCCACTAAGTTAGGCGTGCAGAATATTGCATAATATCTTAAATATTCTGTTGCCATTGGAGCTAGATTATCTGTTGCTCCAAGCATCCTTACTATATTTTCTGGGAATATAACACAAACTAAACTTGTAACTATACATATAATTAATAATAATTTCATTACTTGTCTAAATATATCTACTGCTTTATCTATATTATTAGCACCAACATTTTTTGATACTAATGCTCCTCCACCTACTGCTAACATACTTGCTATTCCAAATAATACAACAGTAAAAGGAAGTACTATATTAACTGCAGCTAAAGCTGTATCACCAACACCTTGTCCAACAAATATTCCATCTATTACTGTATATAATGAGGAAATAAAGTTTGCTAGAGATGATGGGACAGCATAACTTAAAAATTCTGTAACCATAAAATACCTCCTATTTAAAATACTAAGGTATATTATAAAGTCTATAGTAAGTATAGAGTCAATACTTATAATTATAAAAATAATAATTTTTTACAATAAAAAACTCTCTAAGATATTTCTTAGAGAGTCCATATTTTAATCAAGTTATTTTCTTCTTCTAATAGCAAATAATCCTGCTACTGCACCTATTCCCATAGCTGCATAACCTATCATGCTAGCATCTCCTGTTTGAGGACTAGATGGTTTATTTTCTGGCTTAGAATTTTCTGGTTTTTCTAGCTTGTCTTCTTCTGTATCTCCTGATATTTCTGGTAACTCTGGAGTTTCTTCTTCACCTGGCACTTCTGGTGTTTCTGGTTGCTCTGGAGCTTCTTCACTTGGTACTTCTGGCATTTCTGGTTGCTCTGGAGTTTCCTCACCTGGCACTTCTGGTTTTTCTGGCTGCTCTGGAACTTCTTCATCAGTAGTTAATCCATAAGCTAAATCATAGTTATATTTGTATAATTTAGTTCCTGCTACTTCTTTTTCAGTTGATATTGCAGGATTCTCATCTAAATAGTTTACACCATTTTCATGAGAAGTAAAGAATACTTTTGCTTCTGTATCTATAGCTTTAAATTTCCAGTTATTATCTATTGTAGGTTCATATTTACCTGCAGCTTCTATATGATTTTTTAATACATCTCTAGTTTCATCAGTAGAACTATAAACTATCTCTTGTCTACCTTGCCATGGGAATGAGTTTCCACCAGCTCTATAGTTATTAGTCGCTATTAAGAATTCTTGTTTTAAATCTAATGGTTTTCCATTATAAGTTAAGTTATATATTCTTGAAGTATTTTCGTTTATAAGAGTTCCATTTTTATCATATCTAGGTTCTTTAGTAACATCTATTTCGTACTCTACACCATCTATAACATCATAGTTAAATGTTGGGAAATCTCTATTTATTAAATCTTGCTCTTCAGTAGAGTTAGGATCTATTGTGTTATACATATTTGCACTAAACTCTAACCATTCTTTTACATCTGCTCCAGTTAATTTTATAACTGTAACTGTATTATCAAATTTATATAAATTAGCTAAATCTCTTATAGCAAGTCCACCAGCTTTTACATCTACATAATTATCTGCACTACTTCCTGCTTTGAAAGGAGCTGATACTGATAATAATGGTAAATCTTTATACTTCTCTAAAGCTGGATCATTATTTTTTATTAGATTTTCAACATAATCTCTTTGTGCATCTGATATTATTTGCATAGATGAACTATCTGATACTAATGCAAAGAAACTATTTATATCTTTAGTTATTTCTCCTGATTTTTCATTAACATAAGAATCTGTAGCTTCATGATATTTTCTAACTACATTTTCAGTTGCAACATCGTTTGCTATATTTTTTGTTGATAAATTATTTATTTTAGTTTCATCATCATTTATTTCATAGCTTACATTACCATTTTCATCTTCGATTACATTTATTTTAAGGTCTACTACACCTAATTCTTTACCGTTATTTAAAGGTTGAACATATTGAACGATGTCTCCATCTTTTTGTTTTACATATTTTTTATCACTTCTATGTACGTGTCCACCTACAACTAGGTCTACACCATCTACCATAGCTATTGCATATCCTGCATTTTCAGCACCAGTTACATCTGTAGTCTCTTCTCCATAACCTGTATGTGCTAAAACTACTACTATGTCAGCACCTTCTTGATTTTTCATTATGTCAGTGTATTTTTTTACACTTTCATCCATTTCATCTACAACTATCTCATCATTTAATATTAATTTATCCCAATTTAATATTTGAGTAGGTACTACTCCAGTAACACCTATTTTAAGTTTTCTTTCTTGACCATTAGAGTCAACAACTGTTTCTTCTATTATTTTATATGGATCAAATTCTAAATCTCCAGTTTTTGCATTTCTTATGTTTGCACATACCATTCCCATGCTAGAGTTAGCTTTTACTATTTGTCTTATATAATCCATACCGTAGTTAACTTCATGGTTACCTATAGTAGTCATATCATATCCTAAAGACTCTAAAGCTTCATATACAGGGTATTTTTCTCCTTCTTTAACAGGTTGTTTAACTGCATATAAGTTTGCTAGTGGTGTACCTTGTATTGTATCTCCGTTATCTACTAAAAGTACGTTATCTACATTTGATTTATCAGATTTATTAGCTTTTGCTTTTTGTTCTTTTATTAAAGTAGCTACTTTTACTAGACCTGAGTTATTAGTTTCAGTTCCTGTATAGTAATCGTAATTCATTAAGTTTGCATGTAAATCACTTGTTGCCAATACTTTGAAATCTATTGTACTATTAGTAGCAACTTCTTCTTTTTCATCATCTGCAGATTCTACTACTTCTTCAGTTTCAGTTTCTTCAACTGTTACTTCTTCATTCTCAGTTTGTACAGTTTCAACTATTTCAGTTTGAGAAGATACTTCTTCTCTTTCAAGAGCAAATATTGGTTGTACACTTTGCCCCATTATCGCTGCTGCCATAGCAATTGCTGCTATACGTTGTCCATTTCTCTTAATCATTCTCTTCCTCACACTAAATATATTTCTTAAATTTCCGAAGTTTTATTTATTTTAAGCGAAAATAGTTCGCTTTTTATAAATAAATTATAACATATTTTTATGATATTGTATATCTTTTTTACATTTTTTTATAATTAATTATCATTATTTGTGTTTTATTCTTTAGAAGGAAATTTTTGTGTTTAGTTGAATTATAAATTACAGATTATTTCTGATATATATTAAAGGAGGAAACTATGAGAAAATACGAAGTCTCTAGAGAAATATATAATCCTTGTGCAGGAATATATATTTTTGATAATAATTTTTTCCGTGAAGTAGAAACAGATGATACTGAGTCCACACTTAAAGTATGGTTCTGTGATAATATGCCCAAATATGATAAGAATACTTTTTCAGATGGTTCTGTTGAATATATATTGCATTTCCCAAGAAAGGAAAGATATACATTCTCTGTTATATAATAAATTTTTATATTTCTTCTTAACTGATATCTAAATTTAAGATTATTAAATTTAATTATATGATAACTAAAAACTTTAGCTAAAATAAACCCTATGTAGTAATCATAATAAAACATGCTTACTTGCATAGGGTTTATTTTTTAATTATAAGAAAATTATATTTTATCTGGTTTGTAGATAATATATAATTTTCAACTTATTATCTTGAGCAACGGACAAAGTCGTTGGCGACATGAAGTGTAGCGCCCACGCAGTGGCTTAAGCGAAGCGAATTTTTTTATGCAGATAAATTTTCTGTAAGTTCTTTATCTTTTTTAAATTCTTTAAATAAGAATAATGAAACTATAAACATAGCAAGGAAATCTGCAATTGGTTGAGATGCCCATACTCCCTTTAATCCATAAATTTTTGGAACTATAAGTATTACTGGAATTAATATAACTACTTGTCTAAGTAAACTTAAAAACATGGATTTCTTTGCTTCTCCTATAGATTGGAAGTAAACTGATCCTAGAACTGATACACCCACTATAGGTAGAGTAATTAAGTTTATTTTTATTCCTTCTACAGCTATATTCATTAAAGTTTCATCTTTTGTAAATATGCCTACAAAAACTTCTGGGAATAATCTTACTACTATAAATCCTATAGTTAATATAATTGTTCCATATAAAATTCCAAGGAATAATGTTTTTCTTCCTCTTTCAGGTTGTTTTGCTCCATGATTATAAGCAATTATTGTTTGCATACCTTGACTTAATCCAAATATAGGCATTAAAAACATCAATGATATGGAAGTAACTGTTGTCATTGCACCAATTGATAAATCTCCACCGTATATTTTTAATACTTTATTTGTAACTAAATGTATAGATCCTGCTGCCATTTCCATAAAGAAAGGAGTCATGGCAATTGCTATTATTAATTTCAATAATTTCTTATCTAATTTAATATATTTTAATCTTAATTTTAAATTTGATTTTCCTAAAGTAAAGTAATAAGTTGACCAAGTACAAATAAATAACTGACTTATTATTGTTCCTATAGCTGCACCTTTTATTCCAAGATTAAATCCAAATATAAATATTGGATCTAATATTATATTAAGAATACAAGCAGTTATCATCATTCTTGCTGCTAGTTTTGGATTACCTTCTCCTCTTATACAACTATTTAGAGCAAATCCTGGCAGATTAAACCATGCTCCCATAAATATTACACTCATATATTCTTTCGCATATTTTATTGTGTCAACACTAGCTCCAAATGCATAAAGTAGTTTATCTAAAAAGAATATACTTAATATCGTCATAACTATCCCTACAGTCAGTTCTAATGCCACTGTACTTCCTATAACTCGTTCGGCTTCTTCTCTATTATTTTCACCTAGTTTAATAGATACATTAGTACTTCCACCAACTGCTATACCAACACAAAATGCTCCAAGGATTGTCATAAGTGGCATAGTAACACCAAGTCCTGATATGGCTAAAGCACCTACACTCTCCATAGAACCTATAAAAGCTCTATCAACTGTGTTATATAATGAAGTAACCATCATAGCAAGTATGGCAGGTACAGAGTACTTTACTAGTAATTTACTTATATTTTCATGTCTTAATGATTCTAGATTTTCCATCTGATCACCTATCCCACCATATCATAAGTTATACATACA
>JALFMW010000136.1 GCA_022782605.1 Clostridium sp.
TTTTTAGTTGAATATTTTTTTATTTATAGGTTATAATATCAATATAACTCAATATTTCTTATTAAATATCATTCAAATTATATTTATATACTGTAATCATTAAAAAAGCATTTACTATTTTAGTAGATGCTTTTTTGTTTGTTATAGCTTGTCCAGATGTCCTGCAAGATGCCGTGCTTTGTTGCTGCACTATCTGTCTTAAAAATACTCAGGCTTCCGCTTCGCTTAAAATTAAGCTTGTCCTGCTTTTTGCAAGCTTTTCAAGCTTTAGCTTGCAATATTTTTATAAAATAGCACTCGTTTCGCTTTCGCTCCACTCCTGTTATTTTATCCGTTTTTAAAAAACGTTGTTTTATCCTATTTATAAATATAAAAATAGAGGTATTAATAAATTAAATACCTCTATTTTTGATGCCTGGAATCGGCATTATACCTATATTTATTTTAAATACCTCCATTTTAGTTTAAGGTTTTTTTGACAGATCTATTTGAAAGGAGATTCATATATGGAGCGTAATAAGTTGTTCCATCAATCCCTTAAAACTTAGGTCGGTATATAAAAATCTTCTGTTGTTTATTTTATAGCCCTCTTCATTTGTTGCTATTACTATTCTCCAGCTAGGATCGTATAGTTCTTGTTGCTTTAGTACTTCTTGGATCTTATCTTTATGTTTATTTAATTCTTCTTGTTTATCCTGGCCAGTAAAATGTGTATAGTCTATTTCTAGTACTATACTATATATCTTTCCCTCTTTCATAAATTTTATACATAAATCTGGCTTAATAAATTTATGAAATTTATGATTTTCTTTATACATTAATGGGAATGTTACTGACTTACTTACATTTAGGATAGTTGCTCCTTTAGAGATTAAATAGCATTGACAGTCTTCTATAAGTAATTCATGCTCTTTTACTTTCTTTTGGCCTGGAAGTATATAAATAATTTCTTGTCTTCTTTTAAAAGGATAGTTAGTAGTATATTTTTTTATCTTTTTCTGTTTAAGTAATCTATTCATAGTTTCACTTACATGTTTATCATTCTTAAAAAAAAGAATGGCTGCATTCTTTCGTGATAAGCAGCCATGTTCTTCTATATACTTTAGTATCATTTTATCCCTTTGAGTGCTATACATTTAACTTATCCTCAGGAATATTTTCTATTTTCTTTTTAGTACGTGGTTTTCTTTTCTTTATAGGTTTTTCTTGAGATACTGTTTCTTCACAAGAAACTTTACTTGTTTTTGGATTAGCGTTAGGATCAAATATTTTTATTTCTGGAATATAATGATGAAGTAGTTTAAATTCTTCATCTAAGGTAGCAACTTTTATTAGAGTTATACCTTGATCCCATTTTAATACTGCTTGTTTAGGCTGAAGATTAACAGCTGATTCATCACCTAATGCTAGAATAGAATCATTAGGTGTTCTCATTTGTAAGCAACACATAGTTAAACAGCTCTTTAAATCTCCATTTCCACCTAAGTTATCAGCAGTAATACGTTGTGTAGCACCAATGAAATGTATTCCCACGCTTCTACCCATCTTTACTATTTTCCAAAGATTGGCCCAACATATTTTTTTTGCAGTTTCTTCAGCTTCATCTTCTTCTGTACCATCTACTTTATAGCAGGATATTTCATCAAATACTTCAAATATACGGGGAAGCTTATTCCCGTATACTTGATTATATTGTTCTATATCAGCTATACCTAGTTCAGCAAACTTATCAGCTCTTTTGTTAATTTCATCCACTACTTCTTTTAGATGCTTTGCTGAATCACAAGCATCTTTATAAAGGGCCTTTACCTGCTTACAATTTTTATACCTATCTAGTTCAGATTTTCCTATCTGATGTAGGTATAATTTACAATGTTTATTATAAAGCATTAGATTAGTTAGGATTATCCCTTGTAAATAAGATTTACCTTTTCCAGTACTTCCTGCAAACATTATATGTGGATCTAGTTTAAGTTTTAAGATAATATATTTTCCTTCTTCACTTTTACCTATGAATAGATGATTATCATCTACTTTAACTGGAATATAAGCATAATCATTAACTGGATCATCAAATATATTCACTTGTACTGTATTTGAATAAGGTATTTTTTTAATTGATATTGTACAGCAAAAATAGTTTTCTAATGATTCTTTAAGGTTTGCTATGTCTTTTACTGATTTACTTACGGGTACTTCTAAAATGCATTTATATCCATTATCAATTTTAGTTATATCTTTTACTTTAAATCCTTTTAGGTTACTTGATGTGAAAAATTCTAACCATTTAAACTTAAGATTATTAATTTGTTTATTAAGCATATCCTCTTTTTCATCTTTTTCGCTTCTTTTGTGTAATCTAGTAAATTTATCTGTTACTCCTGCTGCATCTAGTCCTATTGTAATTGCTGCTGCAGCTCCTAACATTAAACCTAAATCTATTAACATTTCTTCCCCTCCAAAATTTTTTTAATTTGATCTTTAACATCAACTTCTTCTTTTTCTTCTGAAGGTACTTCTAAATTCTTATAACACTTTATTATTATCATGTCTGAATAAGGTATATCTTGGATTTGTACTTTAGCTTTAAATAGTTTTTCCATTGCATCTATTTCTTTTATATAATCATTAACACCTTTTCCAGGCTGAACATGCAGCCTGATTTCTATGCAATCTTCTTCTGTAGTTTTAGATACTACGTTGTAACTGCCGAACTTCTCTTTGAAGTATTGAGGTATTTTCCCATTAGTGATTTTTGGAATAAGTATAACTGCTATTTGTCCTATTATTGCACTGCCCATTAGTAAATAAGAATAATTAATAGCTTCCCTTAAAAAATTCATAAGCCCTCCTAATCAAAACCTATTATTGATATCCCATTATCTTCCACTTCTTCTTTAGGTTGATCTTCTTTTTCTATGATAGTTTGATTACCTATATCTTTTAATATAAGTTGCCTTATATATTGAGATATATTTCTTTGCTTTAGCAAATGCTGTTCTATTAAAATATCTTCTTCCTTTGTTAGGTCTAGGTTAACACCTCTTGATTTGTACTTACTCATTTTTTATATCTCCTTTTTTCTCTTTATACTATATATTATTTTTCTATTGAAAATATGTGCTTTTTATTTGAAATAATTTTTAAATATTTTAAATACTTTGAAACTATTTAAAAATATTTGAGATTATTTGAAATTGTTTCATATTATTTAAAACTATTTTAAATTATTTGAAACTCTTTGAAAGTATTTGATATTATTTGAAATAATTTTAAACAAAAAAATAAAAGGGCTTAATGCCCTTTTAAATGTTCTAACAATAAGTCTTTAATAAATCCTGATGCATTAAATTGTTTGTTTAAAAACTCTATTATTTTTTTATCTTTTGGATTTTTAGAGTTTAAATATAAACTCACTCTGGCTATTCCTTTATCATTAACTTTTATTTTAGCCATTCCAAATTTCCTCCGCTATTTTTAGATTCCCTTTAACGTTAGTAAATACATTATCTTGTAGTATAGTTCCTCCTATTTGATGTATATATTCTTGGAAGTCTGTTGAGCCTCCGCCTGTAAAATATATATCAAATAATTTTGTATTTCTTCTATTCTTTATTTCCTTAACTATAGTATTAAATATGGTTATCTTTTCCAAAGAGTAATTATTTATATAGCCTTGTTTTATTGCATCTTCTATTTCTTCTAGGCTATAAAGTTCTCCAGTTCCTTCTTCTCTATCTTTTATAAG
>JALFMW010000208.1 GCA_022782605.1 Clostridium sp.
TAGAGATAAAATAAAATATCAACTAGATTATTTTGGTTATATAAATTTGATAGATGAAAATGCCAACCCTGAACATTGGATGGTTACTGATTTTGTAGTCAGAGGAAACAATAGAATGGTTAGTTTATATAGATTAAAAGATGGTGAAAGACAAACCGTAAAAATTCGTACTAAAACTTACACTTCTAACCCTTTTAACAAAGGAGATATTTTACAAATAATATGTTTTATAAAAGAAGGGAAATGGATGTTTAATTCCGAGACAGAGAAGTGGGAAAAATCTGGCACGACATTTGAAGATATATTAAGAGATTATAAAATAGTGGAGGAATAATAATGGAGAACGATATTCAAAAATATGAAGATATTGACAAGGAATTATTGTTAAATATTTTAAATTCTGTGGTTTGGTATAATGGGATTTCTTCTTTCCTTTCGGAAATTAAGGATGAAATTGAAAAAGGTATAGGGATTGATGAAGTAGAACAATATACAATAGCAGGATATGAAGATAGACATGATGGACATATAGATGAACAAGAAGAGATATTTTGGATGATTTTAGTTTTATTATTTGGGTGTTATGGTACCAGTCCTAGGCGTGGTTGGTTATATGTAAAGAATAAAGATGGAATATTAAAATTTATAAATATGCTTTTGGCAGAATAGGAGGAATAATGACAGACGTAGAATTTTATTTATACGATTTGAAAACAAAGTTTAGTAAAATTGACCCCGAAAAATATTACTTATCTTACTCTGGTGGTAAGGACAGTCATTTGCTTTATTGGTTCATCAAAGAAGTATTACATGAGGATAGGATAGCTATTGTTGGCGACAATACGTATATGGAACACCCAGAAATTAGAGATAGAATTTATAAATATTCAGACATCGTATTGTCGCCAACAATGAAACCACACGAAATTAAAGAAAAGTATGGAACACCTTGTTTCAGCAAAGAACAAGACTTTTATATTTACTATTATCAAAATGCTCTCAGAAAAGGAAAACAACCAGCGAAAACAATCCAACAAAAAATAGACGGAACTTACGACAAAGGATTTAAAGGTATAAGCAAAAAAGCAAGAGAATATGTAAAATCAGGAAATGCTCATAAAATAACACACTTATGTTGTTATTATTTAAAAAAGAAACCATTTCACGATTATGAAAAAGCGACTGGCAAAAATGCAATTTTAGGCGTGAGAGGTGACGAAAGCTTGCTTAGAAAAACGCAGTATAAAAGCTGTTTTACTCAATCTGGCAAATTTACACCACTCTATGATTTAACACAAGAGTTAGAGGATAAAATTATAAAGGAATATAATATAGAAGTTCCAGAAATTTATAATTATGTTGATAGGACTCGGATGTGCTGGTTGCCCTTATGGAAGTTTAAAAGGAGAAACGGAGAAAGAACTTGGGTTATTAACTGGAACTAAAAAGCAATATACTATAGACTTATTTAAAGAAAGTTATGATATTTTGGGCGTAAATTATAATGACAAACAATAAAAAATTAATTAATCAAGCTATTTCTAATATCAATTCACTTACATTTGAGGAAATTGAAAAAGTTATACAAGAGATAGACAAAGAAGAATTAGAAAATTAAATTAAAAGCTCTTGACATTTAATTATATTTGTAGTATAATATCAATATCAAATGAAAGGAGAAAATATTATGGAAAAGATAGAACCAGGAGATAAAATAAGGATAATTAGTGCAAAAGGAGAACCTACTTCTGATTATATAAATTCAATTGGGAAAGAATATATTGTTGAATTTGTAAAGGATGCATATAATAGTGGTAAAAAATTTTTAATTTTAAAAAATTGTTATTTAAGACCTTTTTTAGATAATTGTGAATTAGTAAGAAAAAGAGGGCAACTTGAAGCGGCAGACTTAAAAAATGGAGATATAGTAGAATTTAGAAATAAAAAAAAGGTATATAAAAACAAAAATTTTTTTTGTAGATATTGAAACTAATGAGCTGATTGGTATTTCTCATTATGATAATTATTTGTTTTGTTCTGCTTTTAAAGATGGAAGTCACGATGTTATGAAAATATTAGATATGAGCGAAGTTTATAAAAATCCAAAGTGGTCTATGGAGAGAGAAGAAAGAAAAGTAGAAGAAATGACGCTAGAAGAGGTTTGTAAAGAATTAGGCAGAGAAATTAAGATTGTGAGGGAAAAATGATTTTAAATATAGATATTAACGATTATGTTTCTGAGGAAGAGATTAAAAATGAAGTAAAACATCAAATAAAAGATTATATTCAGAAAATATGTGAAAATGATGAAGAAATAAAGAAAATGATTATTAGAAAAATATTCGATGAAATCAGAAATATTCAGATAGATAATACCTTAAAAACCGCAGTACGAGAAAAATTTAATAGTGTTATAAGTGAATATTATTTAAACACTAGTAATCATAGTTTGGTATACGATGCAGGAATTACAGATAAAGTTAAAGAGCTGCTTAATGAAAGTTTATCGCAGTTTACTCCTATTTTGAAAGAAAAACTAGAAAAGGATATTCGTGAATATAAAATAGACCCTTATCTTAAAGATAGTGTTGTTTATGAATTGATTAAAGAGGATGAAGAATACAGAAATTCATTAAAAAAAGTTCTTTCTACAAATCATACAAATTAATAAATAAGTTGTAAAGGAGGTAAAATATGAGTATGTGGACACATGTTACTGGTTGTATATATGTAGATACAATGCATAACAGCAAGAATATAAAAAAATATGTTGAGAAAATTCTTAAGGATGCTCCTTTAATTACGGGTTCAGAAAAAATGCAGGTATTTTTATAAGCCCTTTAAGTGGTTATAATACTTCTGTTTTTAATGGAGATAACATTGAAGATTTTCAAACTTGTGCGGCTATTACTATTGTGGCAGACTTAAGAGACAGAGAAATGGAGAAAACACAAGAAGAAATTGTCGGCTTTACTGATTTTATAAGAGATAAATTTCTTATCATAGATACCAGTCTACGTTTAACAGACGGAAATACAAATACTTTATTTTTGTCAAACGGAGATGATTTATTAGTTATAAAGAATGTATATATAAAAAAAAGAAAAAGGAGGAAATTAGAATGGAATTTAAAGTTGGAGATAAGGTGAGGTTTGTAGGAAGCACAAAAAACCATATTTTTGAGAAATCACTAAACGAAATTTTAGAACTTTATAATAATGTTTTTACAATAAAGGGAAAAATTATTACAGATTATAGCGTATGTGAGGATACAGAAGGCATTTGGCGTTTTACTGAAGATGAATTAGAACTAGTTCCAAGAAACAACTATAAAGATAGATTTATTACAGAATATAAAGAATTAAAGTCAAGACTAGATAAATTACACAAAATAATTATAAAATATAAAGCCGAAACTTTAGATTTCGAGCCAGATTGTCCTATCGAAGTTTTAGAAGACCAAGAATATTATATGAGGGAATATTTAAAAGTCTTGGAAATTAGAGCTGAAATTGAGAAAATAAATTTAGAGTAAGTATTGACTTTTGTTATTAATTATGTTATAATAGTTATAGATTAAAAGAAGGAGGAAAATATGGCAGACGATTTTAACTACCAAAGAAGAAATCTTATTTTAAATTCTGATATAGATGAAACATCTATAAAAGAAATTATTGACAAAATTATAGATATTAATAGTTATGATTTAGAACAAGATATAGAACAAGGCGTAGGATATAAAAGAAAACCTATTAATCTCTATATTACAACAGGAGGAGGAGAAGTAGAGCAAGGATTAGCCCTTTATGACTGCATAAAGCAAAGCAAAACGCCTGTGTATACTTATGCTTTAGGAAAATGTTATAGCATAGGTGTTCCTATATTTTTAGCTGGAAAAAAGAGATTTTGCTATGATAATACAATTTTTATGTATCACCAGCTTAGTGCAAGAGAGCCATGGCTAACAGTTAAACAAAAAGAAAATAATTTAAAAGTGTTGATAGAAAACATGAGTCAAATAAGAAAAATCATTTTAAAAAATACAAATATAAATATCAAACTTTTAGAAGACTGGGATTCTAAAAATCAAGATTTTTATATAAATTCAAAAAATGCTTTAGATTTTGGCATTGTACACGAAATAATAGGAGGAGAATAATTATGGAAGAAACAACAAAATCAATTATTAAGAAAGTAGCCCTTGGAATTTTAATATTATTTATTTTTATTACTTTATTAAATTCATTTAAGACAATTCCTACTGGGTATGTGGGAATAAAAACAAGGTTTGGAGAAGTTCAAAGTTCTATGTTATCAGAGGGAATTAATTTTAAGTTGCCCTATATCGAAAAAATTGTAAAAATAGATTGTAGGACTCAGAAATGTGAATATCAAATGGAAGCCAGCTCTAAAGATTTACAAAAAATTTCCAATATAAAGGTTGCAGTAAATTACAATATAGATAAATCAAATGCAAATAACTTATATAAAGAAATTGGGGAAAATTTTGGTAGTGTAGTTGTTGAGCCAGCTATTTTTGAAAGTGTTAAGCAAGGTATGTCTCAATATACAGCAGAGGAATTAATCACAAAAAGAAGCGAAGTTTCTAATGTTATAATGACTTTATTAACAGAAAAATTAAATGACAAAGGTATTTTAATTACAGCTTTAAACATTACAGATTTGAGTTTTTCAAAAGAATTTGATAGTGCAATAGAGCAAAAGCAAATTACTGAGCAACAAACAAAGCAAGCTCAATACGAGTTAGAAAAAGCAAGAGTTGAAAATGAAAAGAAAATTGAAAATGCAAAAGCAGAAGCAGAAGTTATGAAACAACAAAATGCCGAGATTACTGAAAATACTTTAAAGTTGAAAGAGTTAGAAATTCAAAGCGAATTAGTGCAAAAATGGAACGGAACTTTACCTTCAACTGTTTCTGGCGACAGCATACCAATGCTAAATCTTAAATAGGTGATAACATGGATTTTACTGGGAAAATAAAAAATATAAAAATGGAAGGAGTAGGAGATATTGAGAATGTAGAAATTCTTGTTTCTACTCCTAATCTATCTATAATTCCAGAGTTAGAAAAAGTTTTTCAAGCTAATAAAGATATGAATATAAGCATAAAAAGAATTTACGGAAAAAGAAGCTTGGATGCAAATGCTTATTTTCATGTGCTAGTTAATAAACTCGCTCGCCATTTTAATATTTCTGACGAAGAAATGAAAGTAAAAATGAATTTGCAGTATGGAGCAATTGCCCGAGATGAAAATAATAAATGCGTTGGAGTAAAAATTCCCGAAGGCACAGACATAACAAAGTTTTATAAATACGCAAAATGGTTTGGAACTTGTGTTGAGGGAGGAATAAAGTTTAACAAGTATTTATTTTACAAGAGAACTCATACTTTAGATACTAGAGAAATGATGGAATTAATAGATGGTGTTCAACAAGAATGTTTAGATGCAGGCATATCTATTGAAGAAAAAGATAAGGTTGACAAGATGGTTGAGAATTGGAAACCAGAAGGAGATTAAGATGAAGATTAAAAACTGGTTATTAGTTAAAAGATATCCTTGGTTGCAACAAAAAAACACATGGACTGGCGAAAGTTTAGGATATGAATTTACTTGGCTTGATGATATGCCGCAAGGCTGGAGAAAAGCTTTTGGGAAGAAAATGATTAAAGAGTTAGATAAAATATTGAGAAAAGCTAATTATCAAAACAAATATCAAATAGCTCAAATAAAGGAAAAATGGCGGTGGGTTGCGCTGGTATTGTAATACTGTTCCTGAAAGCATTTTTGAAGAACATGAAAAATTGCTAAATAAATACGAAGGAATAAGTAAATGGACTTGTATAATGTGTGGCAAACCAGGAAAGATAGACTATAAAGAAAGTTATTTATTGCCAATGTGTGATAAATGTAGACATAAAAATGAGTTGTAAATATCAAAAAATCCGAAGTAGAAAATATACTAAATATGTTTATTGTTCTCATCCAAGTAGAAAAGAAGAAGTAAGTTGGGACATTTGTAGTAATTGCAGCTTAAAAGAATATAAAAAATCTCAGCCGATAAAAGGACACAAACATAAAAGAACGCAAAATACAGATATTTCTCAAAGTGTAAAAGAAAAAGTATGGGAAAGAGATAATCATAAATGTATATTTTGCCATAAATGGGTTCCAGTTGAGTGCGCTTGTTGTCACGAAATCAGGCGCTCTCAACGGCGGACTTCGGAGTAGAGGAAAATATATTCACAGCGTGCAATGAATGCCATAAAGAACATGACGAAGGTGAAAATCAATTATTAATGCAAAGTAAAGCAAGAAATTATCTCGCAAGTAAGTATGATAATTGGGATGTAGAAAATCTCATTTATGATAAATATAAAATAAAGGAGGATTAAAATGGAAGAAAATCAAAGATTAGCCTTAAAAGAAGAATTTGTAAATCTTTTAAGAAGTTCTGAAAGAGAAGGAATAGAAGATTTAATAAAGTTTTTAGAAAAAAGCGATTTTTATACAGCTCCAGCAAGTACTAGATACCATGGTTCTTATAAAGGCGGGCTATTAGAACATAGCTTAAATGTTTATAAAACTTTGTTAGATGTTGTAAAATTGCCGATATTTGCGGAAAAATGTAAAGATATTAAATTTGGCTCTTTAATAATTACTGCATTACTTCACGATATATGCAAGGCTTATTATTATGCTGAAGATACTAGAAATGTAAAGAACAAAGAAACAGGACAATGGGAGCAGGTTCCTTATTATACCGTTGATGACAAAATTCCTTATGGTCATGGAGAAAAGTCTGTCATGATGATTTCTGAATTTCTAAAATTATCTCCCGAAGAAAAGGCAGCAATACGTTTTCATATGGGATTTAGTGAGCCAAAGGAATTGTATAATACTTTAGGCGCAGCTTTCGAAAAATATCCGTTAGCAATGGCTTTACACTTTAGCGATTTAATATCATCACATATAATTGAGGTCAAAGAATAAGGAGGTGAGAAGATGAATAAAGACAATTTTTGGGAAGAAATGAGACAATTAATTCAAGGTTATTATTCTATGGAAGATTTAATCGATGATAACGAACAACTAGGCATTGAATTTGTTGAACAAATTGGCTCAGATGAACATAGATGGTTCATAGTAGGAGACAATGTTTATAAGATTAATTTAGATGGCGAGGATATTTATTTTGGAATTTCTGAAGTTGTTAGTTTGAAAAGCGAAATGATGACTTATGAAGATACTGGGTGTTATTTAGAACTATTTAAAGTTAAACCAGTTACAAAGAAGACTTTTGAAAGAGAGGAATAATAAAATGTCAGATACTTTAAATTGGACTTATAAAAAAAATAGAGGGAAGAAATATATTATAGGAGAGCTAAGAGAAAATAACTGGGAAGAAGGGTATTATGATAAAAACACTTTCTATACTGTAGTAACTCCATTTAAGGAACAAGATAACAGAAGAAGTATAGAGGTCGCAATATATTTAGACCGAGAAGAGATAAATTTATCATTGTTAGGGAAATATGGAGAAATTCATATAGATGTAAAAATTCCTGAAGATTGTTTTATTAATCCTAGATTATTAGACGGAGGATTAAATATATTGGATTTTGTTCAAGAATGTATCTATAAAATTTGTCATAATGTTGACTTTAGTGATGTAGAAAAAGTAGGAAAAATATTAAGTGAATATTCAGAAAATTATTGACATTCATTGTCAAATATGATATAATAAAGATAAGTTTAAAGTGTTTTCGTGGAAAATAATAAACACAATAGACTATAAAAACATTAAAGGAATGGTGATACTATGAAAACACAAATAAAAGTTTTGAAAAAAAATGGAATTATCCAAGATTTCGATGGTGAGAAAATAAAGAAAGCTATTAGAAAAAGCGCAACAAGAGTTTGCGTAGATTTAACAGAAAAAGAAGAATGTAAAGTAGTTGATATAATAAGAAAAAAACTTCAGTATAATACAACTCCTGTTCCTGTTAGCACATTACACAATATGGTAGAATGTGCTCTAGATGATGTAAACCCGAAAGTAGCAAAAAGTTATCGTGAATACAGAGATAACAAAAGTAGTTTTGCTTCTATGTTAGATAAAGTTTATAACAAGAAGTTATCTTTAAATTTTATAGGAGATAGAAGCAATGCTAACGCAGATAGTGCATTAGTCACAACGCAAAAGGCGATTGTTTATAATGAATTAAATAGTGAACTTTATAAAAAATTTTTCTTAACACGAGAAGAAGAGCAAGCTATGAGTGAAGGATATATTTATATTCACGATAGAGGCTCTAGACTTGACAGTATAAATTGTTGCTTGTTCGATATGAAAAATGTTTTAACTGGTGGTTTCCAAATGGGAAATTTAGATTATCAAGAACCTAAAACAATTGATGTTGCTTTTGACCTTATAGGAGATGTTTCAATGAACGCTGCAGCTTGCCAATATGGTGGTTTTAGCATTAGCGAAGTAGATAAATTATTAGCACCTTATGCAGAAAAATCTTATAAAAAATATCTTATAGAGTACGAAAATATTGTAAATGATATTAATGGAGAATATGAACAAGAAAGAGCTGATAAATATGCTTTTAATAAAGTAAAAAGAGATATTGAACAAGGTGTCCAAGGATTGGAAATGAAATTTAATTCTGTAGCTACAAGCCGTGGAGATTACCCTTTTACTAGCATCAGTTTTGGTTTAGGAAAATCAAGATTTGAAACATTAATTTCTTCAATATTTTTAAAAGTAAGAAAAGAAGGTCAAGGAAAAGAAGGATTTAAACATCCGGTATTATTTCCTAAACTAAGTTTCTTTTATGATGAAAATTTACATGGTGAAGGCAAAGAATTAGAATGGTTATTTGATGAAGCAATAGATTGTAGCAGTAAAGCAATGTACCCAGATTATATTTCTTGTACAGGAGATGGATATGCTCCAAGCGTTTATAAAAAATATGGAATAACAATAAGTAGGATGCGGATGCAGGGCAAATTTGAGCGAATGGTATGAACGTGGTGGTATGTACCCGGCAGATGAAAATGATAAACCAATATATGAAGGCAGATTTAACCTCGGAGCAATATCTTTGCATTTTCCTATGATATTAGCAAAAGCTAAGCAAGAAAATAAAGACTTTTACGAAGTATTAACTTATTATTTAGAAATGATAAGAAATATCCATAAAAGAACATTTGAATATTTATCTCATAAAAAAGCAGGGACAAATCCTTTAGGATTTTGTCAAGGCGGATTTTTAAATGGTTATTTTGACCCAGAAGAAGAAATAGGCGAAGATTTCCTTAGACCTATGACTATGAGCTTTGGAATTACCGCTTTAAATGAAACAAGTATTTTATACAATGGAAAATCAATTGCTGAAGATAATACTTTTGCAATAGAAGTATTAAAATTTATAAATGATTATGCAAATAAAATAAAAAAAGAAGATAATATTCTGTATGCTATATATCGGAACTCCAGCTGAATCATTATGTGGGCTTCAGGTAAAACAATTCATAAAAAAATATGGAATAATAAAAGGAGTTTCTGATAAACCTTATACTACAAATTCTTTTCATTGTGCTGTATGGGAAGATATAACTCCTATTCAGAAACAAGATAAAGAATATCCAATGTGGCATTTATGCAATGGTGGAAATATTCAATATTGTAGATATAAATTAGGCTATAATAAAGAAGCGATAAAAACAATGGTTAAAAGAGCTATGAGACTTGGCTTTTATGAAGGTGTAAATTTACAATTGGATTACTGTGAAAAATGCGGACATCAATTTATAGATAGTGATACTTGCCCAAAATGTGGAAGTTCAGAAATAACAAGAATAGAAAGAATGAATGGGTATTTAGGATATTCTAGAGTAAAAGGTAAAACAATGTATGCAGACCATAAATTAGCAGAATTTAAAGATAGGGTAAGTATGTAAAATATGAATTATCATAATATAACACACGAAGATATGTTAAATGGAGAAGGATTAAGAGTTGTTCTCTGGGTAGCTGGTTGCAATCATTATTGCAAAAATTGTCAAAATCCTATTACATGGGATATAAATGGTGGAATATTATTTGACAAAAATGCTATTGAGGAATTAACAACAGAACTTTCAAAGGATTATTGTAGTGGAATTACTTTTAGTGGAGGTGACCCACTTCACCCTGAAAATAAAAAAGAGGTTTTAAATATTATTGAAAATATAATAAAGCCTTATTTCCCTACTAAAACTATATGGATTTATACTGGATATAAATGGGAACAATTAATCAATGATGATATATCAAAAAGAATAATTAACTTAACAGATGTTTTAATAGATGGAGAGTATATACCGGAACTTAATAGTCCAGATAAGCATTGGTGTGGTTCTTCAAACCAAAGAGTTATAGATTGCAAAAAATCTTTAGCTGAAAATAAAATTATCTTGAAGGAGGAATAATGGAAGAAGATATAGAATATAAAAAAATAACTAAAAAAGACCTTGAAGAAGGAGATTTAGTAAAAACTTATAATGATTCTTGGTTGGTTTGTTATAGAAATGGAGAAAAGGTGTTAAGAAGTACAAAGATACCTTCTCGTATTTGTTCATTAGAAAATTACACGGACGAACTAATAGATATTAGAAGATTTCGACAAAAAGATGATATAAGTGTAGGTTCATTTGACGACATAATTGCAATCAGAAAACACGATACAAAAATAGAAAATAATTCGGGCTGGAATTATTCTAGAGAAAATGAATCTTTTTTGCATTATGGATTTAAATAAAATTTCAAAAATACTTGACATTTGTTATTAAAAATGCTATAATAGTAATTGTCAAGAGAATAAGGATAAAAACATTTCAACAAAATATTTTTTTTGAAAAACTTTTAAAATTCTCTTGACATTCATTATTATATATGTTATAATATATATAGAGTTAAGGAAACAGAACCTAATACTCTCCCAATTTCTGATGGGCAAGCAGAAACAAATCAACTAGTACTAAAAATTCTATTTAACGTACTCAGTAGAATTTCCAAAAAACTTGTAGATATGTCTCACTTTGAGAGTATGCGAGAAGGCTGTGAGACGAAGGTAATTCCCGTTCTACTAAAGCTCGAAGTTTGTTGTTTATAGAGCTTTGAAACAATTTATTAATTGTATGTAGTGATATAAAAGATATTTAGCTGAGTGTCGGTGAACAGTAGATTATAAATCGAAGTAATACCACCACTGATGTTGGCAGGTCGGCTAACCAACAATAATCTATATATCATTACATAGAGTTAATAAACAACTCTAATATGATTTTTTTTACAGGTATTGAAGGGTTTAAACATACCCCTTCACTAAGAAAGCACTTATTGAAAAATGTCATGAAAGAGCTCAAAGTTAAAAACTTATGGTAGTTAAGAGCTAAGAGGTTCAAATCCCACTAATCAGAAACAGATATCGGTTTCAAGTGCTTTCTTAAATTATATAAATATTAAATAACATTCGGGAATGGTGAAATTGGTATCACAAGAGTTTTTGGCACTCTAATTCTTAGTTCGAGCCTAGGTTCCCGAACCATATATGCAACTGTACTCAAGTGGTAAAGAGGGTGGTTTGCTAAACCACTAGGTCGATTATATCGATGCATAGGTTCAAATCCTATCAGTTGCGCCATGAGAACCCAGTAAATGATGTTTAGGTACGATATAAAACATTAATTCAAATAATTTCTATAAAACACCTCCTTTCCGTTTTATATCCTCCTTCTAATAAATTCAGTAATTAATCAAGTCAATCGTATTTAAACATGAGGGTGAAATTCTCTCGGTTCTCTTACATATGAAATTGTTTATATTTCATTAATTTATTTAAGGAGGTTTATATGAATATTAAATTTAGAAAGATTGTAGAACAAAAATTACAATACAAAGACGAGGATGGAAAAGTGTATAAAAGCAGAAAGTGTTTTGAAAATGGCTTTGTTGAGGAAAAAGAAATTAATCCCGCAGAAATAACAAGTTTCTCATTGGATAAAAATATGAGAATGATTGGAGTTAATAAAGACAGATATATGCTCACTTTAAAATCTTGGAAAGAAACTAAAAATGAATTGCAAAAATTAGGAATATTGCAAAAATTTAATTTATCACAAAAGATATAAATATAGGAGGAATAAGTATGGAAGATAATATAAGTTGTGAAAACTTCACTTGTCCTTTAAACAAAGATGGAAAGTGTAAAAATCTGACATATAGTGAAATGATGAACAATAGATTGACTTGTGACGAAAGGAAATATTAAAATGATAAAAGTGAAATTAATAGATGCTAAAAGAAATTTAAAAAGTAAAATTCAGCGTTTTATTAGAGGATATGCAGACGAAGATGTTTGGCAAATGGATTATTGGTTTATAAATATTATTCCTAAGATGTTAAGGGAACTAAGAGATAAAGGAATGGGTTATCCTTCAAAGTTCAAATCAAAAGAAGAATGGCATGACGAATTAAATAAAATGATTTATTATTTGGAGCAATCAAATCCATTTGATGATAAAGAAGAAAATGAATATTCTACTGATAAAAAATTCGAGCCCGAGAAGTTTCTTCAAAGGGAAATTGAAATACAGAAGCAAAAAAATGAAATGAAAGATAAATTCTTTGAGTTATTTAGTAAATATTTTTATGAACTTTGGGATTAATTAAGGAGGAATTATATGAAAACAAATTTAACGAATTTAATGCAAATGCTTGCTACTTTGAAACAAGAAAAAAACACTTATTTATATGCTACAATAAATAGTGCTCAAAATACTTATATAATTGAAATCGACGGAAAAAAACAAGACATGGAAATAAATGACGATTTTGAAGGCTATTTATTAAAGTATGTAAAGATAGTGGATAATATAGAAAAAATACAAAACGAAATAGATAACAAAAATAATTCTTTAAGAATAAAAAGCGGATTAACAATAAAAGAAGCTTTAAATAAAATTAATAATCTACAAAATAAAAAGGATTTAAATGAAAGACTTTTTAATATAAAAGATAACAAAAGAAGAATTTCTGAAACTACTAATTCATATTTTATAGAAAAGGTTTCTAATTATAATAAAAAAGATATAGAAAAAGGACACGAAAAAATAACAAAAGACATTCAAGAGTTGCAAAATGAAATAAACATAGCTAACTCTGAAGAATTTGAAACAGACATTAATCTTGGCGAGTAATTTGCTCGCCCTTATATAAATCAGGAGAACAACAAATTTTAATATTAGATAAAAAAAGTAAATATATAATTTCAGATAAATTAAGATGAATTTAGCCTCGACCCTCGAGACCGAATTTAACATGTTTTGGTAATTAAAATTTATAACTTATATATTACGCATTTTTTATATTTTATAATTTATATATTATATTTTATGACAGCTATTAATAAAAAATTCAAATGTATAAAATATAACATCGGCAACAATTTTGCCTCTATTTAAAATAAATTTCTAATATTATCTTTTGTTTCCTCCTATTTTTTTGAAAGGAAGTTAAATAATGTTAAACATAAAAATAAAATACTTTGCAGATATAGAGAAAATAAAACCAATAGAGAAAGGTGACTGGACAGATTTAAGAGCTGCCGAAACTGTAGAATTAAAAAAGGGAGAATTTAAATTAATTCCTTTAGGAATAGGTATGGAATTGCCTAAAGGATACGAAGCTCACGTTGTCCCTAGAAGTTCTACTTATAAAAATTTTAAAATAATAGAAACAAATTCTATGGGAATTATAGATAATTCTTATTGCGGAGATAATGACCAATGGTTTTTCCCAGCATATGCTTTAGAAGACACTATAATAAATAAGAATGATAGAATTTGTCAATTTAGAATTATAGAAAAACAACCTAAAATCCAATTTGAAGAAGTAAATGAATTAAAAAACCCAGATAGAGGTGGGCACGGGTCAACAGGAATTCAATAAAACCGTAATTTTAATGTAGGCGAACGTGAGTATACTAAGAATGGATTTTATATGATTATCGAACAGTTATATGCTTAACAAAATAAAGCTATCCCAAACTGATTTAAACAGTCAAAATAAAATTGAAAGGTCAAAATTATGGAAATAGAGAAGTATTATAAATATAAATTGTGTTATGTAAAACAAAAAGATGATTATCTTAATCTTATTACTTTATATTTTACTAATGATATGGAAAAACAATGGGGAGATGATTGGGATGATATTCCATATGAACATAACGCAGAAGAACCTTATGAAGATGAAACAGATGTATTTTCTATTATTGTAAATACAAATTGGGAAGATATTATCACTCCTTGTACAGGATATCTTAATTCTCCTTATTCAGTAAAAGATATAAATAAAGGTATAATTCCATGGATAGCAATTCCAAGACAAGGGGAAAACTCAATTTTTATAAAAGCAGGAGATACTTGTCTTTCAGTAATAGATAGGATTAAATCTTATTTACCAAGATGTAAAATATATGCTCAATTAAAAGAGGAGGATTAATTATGGAAAATTTTAATTTACTAGGAAAGATAGGGAAAAATCAAAAATATAAAGATTTAGGAAAATTATTTATAAAGGCTGGAGCAGACCATTATAACGAAGGCGGATTAAAATTTACAGATAGTCTTAAAGAAAAAGAAGATAAAATTTTCATTGATATATATGTCGATTATTCTAAACCATATATAACAATTTGTATAAAAAAAATTAATTGTTTTTCAACAAAAATAAATTATTATATAAACGATATGTTAGAAAATCCTAAATTCAAAGCAAGAAATATATTTAAAAATATAGAAGAAAAAGTTAATGAAATAACAAAAACAATAGAAACATTAAAACCTTATAACACAAAGGATGATAATTAGTTCAGAGAGGAAAAATAATGATTATAACATATACTAGAAATCATAAAATTTATTTTAGAGATGGAGAGTGTTTTTATTTTGACAACAATGAGAAATGAAATTTTAATAGCTCTAGATGAAAGTACAACTAGCACGGGATATGCCGTTTTTAGGAATAGCACGTTAATAGAGCATGGAATTTTTTCTTCTAAAAGCAAAGATGTCCTTGAAAGAGTAAGTTATATTATGGAAGAGATAGAAAAGCTAATAAAAAGATATAAACCTAACGATATGATAATAGAAGATGTTCAAATAACAATGAATGCAGCTACGGCAAAATCTCTACTTGGTCTACAATTTATGATTGAAATATATGCTCATAGAAACAATATCTCTTGTGAAACATATAGAACTACAAAATGGAGAAAAATATTAGGATTATCAAATAGCAGAGCTTTAGACAGAAAAGCCAAAAAACAAGAAACTATAGATTATATTAAAAATAAATATGACATAGAAATTTTGAAAGATGATGAAAGTGATGCAATTGCTATAGGCGTGGCATATCTATTAGAAAAAAGCGAAAAAAAATAAAGAGTGGAATAAAACCCACTCTTTTTTAATGAATAATTATATTTTTGTTATAAATAAAAGCCTTAAAAACTCATTCTAAGGCTTAATTTCTAAGACTTTATAGAAATTATTTTCTAATACTTTGTCTATTCCTCTTAATTGTAAATCTTCACAAAAAAGTTTATACATAATTGTACCATTCTGGTTTTGTCCTTCTCCTACTACTTCATAGGAACAATCTTTAAACCAAATTGGTTTTCCTTCTAAACTTATTGTCTTTAAGAATTTTAATTGTTTCATAAACTTAACTTCCTTTCGATTAAGTACTTTCCTTCCAATCTCCACCGACTTTTATATAAGGTGTAGCTTCAACCCAATCTCCATTAATCTTAATGAATAAATCTCCTTCTTTCCAATCTCCATTAATCTTTATCCATATTTGATTGCCGCGGATTTTTATTATTATTGTTACTAAATAACTACTTTCTTGTCCCCAACTGTTTATAGTAGAAATTCTTAGTTGAATACTATCACCATTTCTAGCGTTAGGATAAACATCTGCTATATTAAAAGAATAACTAGTATTGTTTCCTTGATATAATTGTTGCCAATTAGTCCATAAGTTAGTATTATGATTAAAATATCTTGAGCTTACTTTATAACTAGAAATTACACCATCTCCACCAGTCGCACCAGACCAACTAACTCTCAAAGTTCCATCTTTTTTTACTGTAGTTCCGCTTAAAGCATAATCAGTTGGAGCTGTAGGTGAAGTAAAAGACACATTTAAAACTGGAGTTTCTCTCCAACCCGATGTAGAATAATAATTATCAGTACTTCTTACTCGATATTGATATTTGATACCAACAAAAGGTCTCACTCCATAAACATTCATAGTATTAAGTGCATATTCTTGATAAGAAGTAGCAGACTGAGCACTAGAAATTCTTAGCCAATCAGTCCATGAATTTCCACTTTTGTCTTTAGTACAACTAACTTCTACATCGTATAATAAAGTGTCTAAGCTCCCTGCGTTTGCTCCTCCCCATGTAATTAAAGGAGCTCTATTTATCCCACAGGGATTAGGTGTTATATTAGCCCATGTTGGTATTGTGGGAGCTGAATATGCGGGGGTTCCTAATCTTACTTCTTGATTACTTATTCTAAATGCAGCACCATCTGGTCTATTATTTGGAATAGTCATATTAAAACCTACATTTATAGTATCACCAAGATTTCTAACTCTCATAGAACAAGTTCTCTCCCTTGTTCTATCGGTTCCTGCTGCCCATTTATCATCATATCCTTTTATATTAGCACTAGCACTTACTTTGCCAGACCACATATTAAAATTTATCTCACCATTATAATTTACATACCCACTTGAATATACTAAATTACAAACAATCTTGGCATTAACTACTGTGTCAGCACCGTCTCTATATGTATCCATATAAATAGTAGCAGAAGAAGTCGGACTAGTCCATGATTGATAATAAACTTGTGCCATATTTCTGCCTCCTAATTGTTAATTTTAACATATAAATTACCATCAACGCCCAATGTTTCAGTTGGGTCGCTTTCACCATACAAAGTAAATGTTTGTTGATACCAAGGTGTCCAAACATTTCCTACTAGATTTCTCACCCAAACTTGGATTCCTCCAGTAGTATTAGCTGAAAAAGTTTGTTTAATTCCCCCATTTTGTTCAACCAATAAGCTAAAAGGTTGTTGGGTTACGACATTCGTAATTGTAGCTACATCGCTACTAGAGTTATTATAGAAAAATCCCGCAGTTTTATAATTATTCAAGTTTGAGTTTCTAGGAATTAATGTAGGAGTGTTCATCTTTTGATTAAGTGCTGTTGTTACTGCAGTGGAGATTGGTTTGTCTGCATCAGATGTATTATCTACATTTCCTAATCCAACTTGGTTTTTGTCTATTATTAAATAAAAGTTATTATTAAAATATTTAACTAATACTAATCTTCCAGAAACCAAAGTATTAGCCCTTACCTGGACTCCATCAGCAAATAAAATAGGTCTCGCAGTATCTCCGTTCAAAGACAAAGTAACGTTATCTGCATTTGTAATTGTTGGAGTAAAAGCTATAATTCCCATATTACTTGCTATTGTATTAGTTAACGGAATATCTATCCCTGTTACAGAAATTTTATATGCTGTAGGTGTACTTGTACTATCAAAAGTTGAGTTAAGTACTAATGAAGGATTAAAAGGATACATAGGCTCATAGCCCGCACTTGTTAATACTCTCATTATAATATTCATTGTTAATCCTCATCTCCTTACTTTAATTTATTATTTTATTAAGTATAATTGTATCTACTGTATTTTCAATTAATTCATTTATTTTTTGTTTTGCAAAACGTTCAGCCTCGGCTTTTGTCATTTTTTTATAACCACTTTCTTCTGGGTTATGGTCTTGAAAAAATACTAAATCACCGTCTATATAAATTAAATAAGCTTTGCCTATTTTATAACTTCTTGAATTTATTATATCTTCGGCATTAACACCATTTATTGGTGACTTATTATCCCATATTTCATATGTATATCTATCTTTTACAGAATTAATAATTTCTTCTCTGCTTGTTTTTAAAGCCTCATCAATATCTTTCTCAGATATTTTAAGATTATTTTTTTTTGCATATTGCAATACATTTTCTTTTTCTATCATAATATATCTCCTTATTAAAATGCAGCACCGTTTTTATCACGGTGCCACATTAATTATTTCCAATCAGATGGTATTGAATTGTAATCAGATAAATTTGTACAATTTTTAAATGCTCCTGCATGACTTGTTAAAGTTGTTAAACCATTTAGAGCGTTTATTAAAGGTGTTGCACTTCCACTTAAATTCGTCGCACCAGAGAACATACTATTGCAACTTTTTAATTTTGGCATATTTGTAGTTATTTCAGTGCCAAATGGCAGACTATATATACCTAAACAATTCTTAAAAACTTCATCAATATTTGTTATGTTTGGAGAATTTGTAGGTAAACCTATATTACCAATTTCACTGTTTATTGCTGAACCACTAAACAATCCTTGTATATCTACCAATCTTGTTAAATTATCAAATCCACCATAACCTAGCAGTGAACCTTCTGCACTGTTTGAAAAATTATTTATTTTTGTGTTCGAAAAGGCATATTTGATACTCATCAAGTCTGGGGTGTTTCTAAATAAATATTCATTTAGACTATACCCATAATCTCCCGCATCTTGCATATTAGAACAGTTATTAAATATATAATTAGCCATTACTACATTTGGATTCCAATGCAAAAGACCTATTGGTACTTTTTTTAGACCCGTACAACTTTGAAACATTTCATCTACAGTGAGTACATTTGGGCAATATCTTAATATTTGATTATTTAACTTCGTTTCATCTACTATAATTTGAGCATTTTCATTTACAGTTAAAGGGGTGTTATCTACATTTGTTAAATTTGAACAATGTTGAAATAAACCAGACACATTAAGGAGATTAGAGTTAGAACCAAAAATAGTTGTTAAATCATCAGGTAGTTTTGTTAAATACTCATTATATGCAAACAAATCTTTAGCATAAGTTACGGTATTAGGAATCAAATTTCCTTTTACTTCTTTAAGTCCACAACTGTCGTACATAGAATCTATATTTTTAACTTTTGGCATTGTAAGATTAAACATTTCTGTTATATTTGGGCAGATATAAAACATTTGTTTCGCATCTGTTACGTTACTCATATTCCAAGTTTCAATAAAAGAAAGAGCACTGTTATTTAAATTACGACATTCTCTAAAACAAGCATTTACAGAGGTCAAATTAGGCAATATAAGATTTCCCAACCCAATAATTGAATTTAATTTTTGACATCCATTAAACATATTAAGCATCGAAGTAACTGGAATAACTTTTTCATCTATATTTATGTTTACAGAAACCAACTTTGAACATTTATAAAACATTTGTCTTGCTTCCTCAGGGTAAAATCCATTAATTTCTATGTTTTCTAAGTTTGTTTTATTGTAAAATAAATTAAGACAATTTCGTACTGTATCCATTTTTATTGTTTTTAAATTAAAGCTACTATTTTCTGGCAAAAATCCAATTTTAACAGATTTCGTAGTATCGTCAGATAAAGGAGATGACTGTATCTCTTTTCGCAATATATTTCCGTCTTCATCTTTGTTTTCACCTTTAGATAGCCATATTTGATTTGTTTCTTGCCCTTTTGCACTACCATAAAGTATAGAATATTCTTGTATAGGAATTTCATCTGCTTGATAAACCAACCCCGTAGTTTTATCTACTGCATAAGTTCCAACTTCTTTTTGTTCACTAACAGTTACTAGTTTTACATAGTAATATAATCCTGAAGTCATATTAGCCCCAACTTTAGTGTTATTATCTCCATACTCAGCTAAAACAAGGTTGTTTACATTCTGTATGTTAGCTAAATCTGTAGTAACATCATAGCCATCTAAAATCCAATTTTTATTTATTATCTCTAGCTTGTCAACTGCAGTTAATTTAGCTAAATTAGCAGTACCTAATTTTAATGTTTTTTTGTTTTCTGCAGAATTTATTACTAAACTATTTTTTATGTTGGTTAAAGAAGTATAAGTCAATGGTGAACTTTCAAAACTTATATTTTGAGCTAGTGAAGGTTCGCTATTTTTTCCATAGAAAAATCCTGAAACATCGGTTAAAGAAGAACAGTTTAAGAACATAGAATTTAAATCTATATCTACAGAAACTGGCTTTAAGTTTATATTTCCGATACTTGTTAAACCTGTACAACCACTTAACAATTCAGTTGGTGCATTAGTTATTTCTTCTCTGTCTTTTTGCCAAAATGTATCGTTTCCAACTGTTTTTAAGGCAGTCTTGTTTTTCAACATGTTAGAAGTAATATTCAAACCAACTAAAGAATTATTGCCAATTGCAGTTATTCTATTTAATGTAAAAGCATTACTCCAAGTCGCATTATTTCCAGAAAATAAGTCGTTAGGAATTGTAGTAGCTTGACAATTGTAAAAAACTCCACTATAACTTGTAGCACTTACAGCATACTTAAATAAACCTTCTGGAAGTTCTGAATTAACATTACCCGAGAACATATCAGTGAAATTTGTAGCTGTCGAACAAGCTTTACCAAGTAAATCTGTAGGGATTTTGCCTATCTTACAACCAGCAAACATTAGTGTGTAAGTAACAACTTCAGGATTATTTGACAATAAAGCCGCAGGAAGAGATGTAATTTTTGAACAATTTTGAAACGTTCCATTAAAACTATCTACTAAAGGACAATTATCAAACAAATGAGATGGGATAGAAGCTAAATGATGACAATTCTTAAAAGCTGAATTAAAAGTTGTAGCTTGATTATTACCATCAAAAAAACCAACTGGAATTGATATTAACCCAGAATCCCCAAATACATTATAAAAACTACTTATATTTGAGTTATTCTTAAATAAATCAGTAGGCACAGTTACCAACTTTTTACAGCCCATAAATGTGGCATTTGCAGAAGTTAAATTTAGAGAATTATTAAAAATTCCATCTGGAATGCTCTCTAAGTTCAAACAACCATTAAACATATCATCAATTGAAATATATGTCAAAGTACTTTTTGTTACCTGTTTTAAACAAGTCCTAATATTATCATAAAATCTTAATCTATTTAAACTACCATAAAGTTTTATAGTATATTCTCCTGCAGTGGCATAAGTATGTGTTGCATTTGTATCGTTGTAAGTTGTTATTTGAGATGAGCTTGTGCCATCACCCCAGTCAATATAATAATCATAAGTTCCATCATTTGTCATAGGTATTTTTATTACATTAGTACCTAAACTTGTGTCGACTATCATTTCAAAACTTGAAGGAATTTCTAAAAAATAAACTTCAGTAAATCCACCTACCATTGGTTGCATTAAGTTAATTCCACCAATTGCATAGCCTTTATGACCAACACTTCTAACCGTCAAACTATTTCTAGCAAAATTCATTGGCTCGACTTCTCTCCAAGTATTATTATTTACACTATATCTTTCAGTATTAGCAACTGTATAGGATGATTTATCCAAACCACCAACAACGTAAATGTCTGAATTATTAACAAATCCTGCACAATATCCACGAGCATTTATCATACTAGCTAAAGTGCTCCAAGTTTTTGTATTTAAGTCATAAACTTCTACTACAGAGCTTGAAACTCCAGTCTGGTCTAATCCACCAAGAATATAAATCTTATTATCTAGTATATTAACAGCACACCCTATTCTAGGCGTCGGCAAATTAGATATAGTTTCCCAAGTATCAGTGGTTGGATTGTATCTAAATAAATTAGGTAAAAACCCACCCTCATTTATTCCACCAGTAATATATCCATAAGTCCCATCTGTAACGCCTACACCACCAAATATAGAACTTTCTGGTAAACTTGCTATGGAAGTCCAAGCATTTGTTATCGGGTCATAAGAATATCCAGCTTTATGGTATTGTAAATCATCACTAAAACCACCAGCACAATATCCTTTCCCATTAATAGAAAAAGCACCCATTCCATCAAGCACTTCTGGATAAGGAGCCTTTTGAGACCATGTATTAGTTAATGTGTCAAAGACGTCATGTGTTGTGGTTCTTGCTAGATTTTGACCCTCTCCAGCGACAACATGAATATTTGCACCTAATACAAAAGAGCCTGAAGCAAATCTTGGAACTGGGTCAGGCGTTAAAATCTGCCAAGCAGTGTTAACTACACTATCTCCTAAAATTACTTGGAACCAAAAATTTCCTTCGTCATATCCATAAGGAGTATCTTTTTGTATTGGAGTTTTCCTTTGTTGAGCTGGCATCATAATTAAATCCCAAGGGTAGTGGTTTAAGTTTGGTGGAAACGCAGTATTTACAGCATTTGCCATCCACATTTTATTCTGATATATTACAACATCTCCAGGATTATAATTCAAAGAACCATCCCAAAGTCCAACATAATTTAAATTAGAAACTCCACCATAACCTTGGAATCCCCTAATATCATATTCAAGCCAATAGTTTTTGTTTGTTGGTAATGTCCCAATTGGTGGTTTTTGATAAGCATAGTAGCCTTTGCTTTGATAATAAACTAGGTTTCCTATCTCATATTGTATACTGTTACTGAATGCCCCAACAACCCTTGTGTTGTTTATAGCATTAATAAAGTCTTGGAATAATTTATCTAAATAGTTATCTATATCATCTTTCGGTTCTATTTCTCTTTCATTTACACCAGTTATTAAATAATTAATATTACCCGCGTTTGTTATTTGGTTAATCAATTCTGGATTATCCATTAATATCTGATTAGCAAGAGATATATTATTTGTTTGCATTGCATTATAATAATCTAAAAATAATGATTGACTGGATAAATGCATGTCATCCATCAATTCAATAAAACTTCTACTCATATTTATATCTCCTTTCTATATTACTTGATACCATTGGTCTCCCAAAATTTGATTTGTTGGTTGAACTTCCGTTACTGGAATTTGTAAAGCTGGCAAGGCAGTCATCATAACATTCCAATAAGCAGAACCCTGTTGTGGTACTTGCCCTCTATTGTCCTGAGTAGCAACCCACCATTTACTATCAAAAACAGCTATATCATTTCTAGTGTATTGAGCTGTTGCACTCCATACATAAGTAAAAGACAATCCCTCTCCAGAAATTCCTCTTTCACCTCTAAGAGTCAAACTTCTCCAATAAGCAGTATTGATAGGAGATGTACCTGTTGGAGGAGTTTGAATACACAAATATAACAATGTGCCTTCATTTCCAGTATAATCCACTAGGTTGTTTTGATAATATTGAGTAGTTGGGCTATAAACTCCCTTAAAGCTAAAAGTATTTACTTTGTTTTCCCACTCTGTTTGTTTTTCTAAAATATAATTATATATATCGTTTTTATAAAATCTCTCTAACGCCAATATAGCGTCTCTGATTTGGTTATAATCATTTGCGGCAAATAGTTTACCATTAAGTTGAGGATTTGCTGTTAAAATTGCGGAAGCATTAACAAAATCCCCAGCTACAATAGAAGCTTGAATTTGCTCAACTAATTGTGCATCTGTTGTATTAGTTATATTACTCTTTAAAGAAATATTGTCTAAAGAGCCAGGATACACTGTAAAATCTAAATCTGGATATAATATAGACATTTTTACCTCCTTTCTAAATTTCTACCACACTTAAAACTGTTGCCTGACTTCTTCCTGAACCACCGATTTAATAAAACATTTTCAGGTTGAATGTTAGAAACTTCAATTACATCACCTACTCTAAAATCAAAAACAGAACTTCCTGATAAAGTTTGATAACCAGAAGCATCTTGTCCTATCATATCTATAGAATTAATATAATAATTATTTCTTTTATTAGAAGCTACAAACCAAACTCTACTTTGAGTAGCCACCCACACATTACAAGTCACGAGAGCCTTTACATTTTTGTATGTCTTTATATAACCATTTTCTAAATAAAAACTGCTTCCAGCGTTATTAATTACAGTATTAAAAATCAACCTAGAGTTTCCAGCTTGTAATACGTTATCAGCATTAAAACATACACTTATAGCTGATTTTACATTAGATATCCAATCACTCCAAGTGGTTGTAAAATATCTTTTATATACTACATTTAAATTTCCACTTGCTAAATAAGCTAACTGCATTATATTTTCACTGTCTTTAAAAAAAGTCTGAATTATAAAATTATTTTCAGATGGATTGTTTTTTGTACCATTAGGAGCCCAATAATTTCCAGTTTCTAAAGCTTCGTTGCAATCGGTTATTGTTTTTAACTCTTTATCTATCCTATCATTTACCAAAGCAATTCCATCTTCCATATGATTCATTCTTTCAGCAAGTAAAAGACTTCCCTCGCTAGTTATTGCCCCAGGACTAGGAGTTAAAGTTATAGTACCATCTGCGTTATTGGTCAAAACAAAAGTCATAGGATTTTGCACTTGTCTATCTACCCAAGTTTGTTTGTCATAAGGCATAATATCTATCTCCCTTCATTAGGAAAACGAGGCATTTGTTCTTGTTTAGAAGTATAAACCTGACCCGTTGCAAAAGCTTCTGTAATAGCAGTTTTTAATACAACTTCTTCATCATAAAGTTTTATAGCATTTATACTCATTGTCCCGCCTACTCCTAAAGGAATAGTTAAGGATTTTATTAAATATTCGCCATCAATTCCCAAATCTAATTTTGTATGTTTTATTTTTATATTTACATCGTTTAACCAAAAAATCGGAACTATCTCCATATCTATCGAATCGTTCATTCTGGCGTGCAAATATAATTCATAACGAGCTCTTTGACCCGCCAAATCATCATTATAAATTCTCTCATCGTTTACTATATAATTGATTTGTCCAATTGAAGAAATCCTAAATGGACTATTTGACAAAGTATCTGAAGCATAAGCAAAAACTTGGTGACCGTTATCTAATAATCTACCATAAACAATAATATTATTTTTTACATTTTCAAAATCTAATACAATACCTTCGCTTATTATTACTTGTCTATCCATTTGGTCAAAATCTAAAACAACTGGAGCATCTTTGCCACTTGGTATTTTCTGCCAATGAAATACCCCATCAACATCAAAGAACATTTCCCAATCTGCATATAAATCTCTTATCTCAGCTAGCAAATCATAAATTGTAGAGCCCATTTCCTTTTTTATATCATAAGGAACTTCTAATCCCTCATCTTCAATTACATATTTATCAAAGCCTCCAAGTTGCGTTATCGTTTGTTTTACAACATCTGCAACTTTACTTCCCGCTGGGACTATTGTAGTTACCGCTGGTAATTGACCACCTCTTTTGTCAGATAATTTTGCCATTAAATCTAATCCTTCAAAAGAAAGTGAATGTGTTGAAACATCAAACGTACTTGTTGGACTATTTACTAGGAAAATTCCCATATTCCACCATATCGTTTGATTTTTGTTTCTGGGATTATCCATTCCTTGATATACTTTTATGTATCTATCAAGCCAAATGTTTCCACCTGGCTTGATTAATGTTTCTCCGCCCTGTTTTTATAGTCAGGGTTACACTACAAGTTCTTCTTATATCAGAATTGGCATCTACTGATATACTTCCGTCTGTTAAAATACCTTCTATTGAGTCAACTGTTTGAAATCTAAAATTAAGTACATCTACTTTTATTTTTAAGTTACGAGTTGGTAATTGAGCCATCTCATAATCTGTCTGTGTAGGAGTAACAGGCATATCAGCACCCCTTTCTAATTTTTAGAATAAATTAAATTATTTGCATATAAATCGTCGCCACTATTTGCATCACCAATTTCAGCCCAGTTAAAACTTACTTTGGCAAAGCCCATACCCACTTCTGAATAATAACTTAAAGGAACATTATCGCTTAATCCTACAAGCCAAATATTTCCGTTAAAGTCTTTCAAAATCTTAGCGTTTGGGCTAGATAAGAAGTCTTTTATAGTCTCTAATCTCTCAACTGTGGCTTTTCTATCTAAATTCTCCGTACTATCCATTACAACAACATCACCAGAGAAAGTTCCCATATCATAGTTTAATATTCCATTACTTACTATAATCGGATATTTGCTTCCGTATGGTTCATAAATACCAGTCGTTCTAACTCTTTCAAAGCTATCATAACTTGCGTTAGATTTAAACTTGTAATTATTCTCACCATCAGTTATAAAAATTCCATAGAACTCAGATAAAATACTATTCATGGCATACTCACCTTCAACATTTCCTATTATCGGAACTATCGCATATTCATATTCTGTTTCGTTTTGTGCGAAATAATCATATCTCACAAAATCCACATCTTCCAAACTATTAATAGGAACATTGTACAATGTATACCATTGAAATTCGCCTTTTTTTCTTCTCTTTACTCTTATCGCACTTATCTGAGAAGCTACGTAATCTATATTTCCTGCATTAATATTTCCATTAAAATCAGCATCTAATTGTGTAGACAAATCCCAAGTTGTAGGATAAGTTGTTATATATGGGAAATCTACATCTTTAGTTATATTAAAATAGTCATATATTCCATTTTCTATTTTTACATCTTCTAAGTTTGTTAAATTAGTAGGAACAGGTTGCCAAGAATACCTGTCCTGCAAAAAATTATATCCTAAGAATATCATATCTTAGCCACCTTTCCTATATTTTAGTTCTTACTTGTTGTGAAATTCCACCGACATTATTATCCGTATCAATCGCCTCAACTCTTATTGTATATAATGTGTTAGAAGTTAATCCTGTAAATGTATAAGTATTTATACTTGATAATCCATCGACCTGAACTATCTCATCCCAAGTATCACCATTATTCTTGCTAAATCTAACCGTGGTCAAGCCTAAGTTATCTATAGAAGAAGCCGTTACTGTTATACTATCGCTCGTTATATCACTATCTTGTATTTCTAAGGTTACGACTGGTTTATTTGGGTCGTCTGGATTTTCTGGCTCAGAATAATCACCAAGATTTTCTATCTTTAAATCAAATATATTATTCTTTCTTCTAGTCCAAATAAATACTTTATCAGTTTCTTTTGGAATATCTATATAATTACTGTGAATTATATAAGGTAAATTATTTTGATTATAACACCTTAATAGTATATAAGCATTTTGAGTTTCTTGTTCTGTATAATCATTAACGTAAGATAATTCTAAATTACCTTGTATTGTATTATCTACAAAGACATTTGTTATTGGGTCATAACTTGAGTAAGATTTTAGTATATCAACATTTGTAGATGTTAATGGTGTTGCAACTGGATTTCCTCTTGACACATAATAAACCTTTACAGGATTTCCTTCATCATATTTAGATTTTAACCAAGTTTTAAATTGCTCAATAGTAGAAGATACACCACTCGGCATTCTAATCCCAATTGTATTTGAGGCGTTTTCTATAAAACTATCTTGAACCAAAGTAAACCATTCATTAAATGTCCCTTCTCTAAAATAATTAGAAACTAGCCCAGTGTTATCTATCGCAATTCCTTGCAGAATATTCTCTGCATAAAAAGAACTATAACCTTCAACCACTAAAGAGCTTTGTTTCCAATTCTCGTTTCCAGTTAATATAACTTTTTCAATATACCTTATCAAACTTGGCTCATTTACATAAGGATAATAAATCTCTTCCGTAGTTCCCTCTGTAATTTGAATTTT
>JALFMW010000240.1 GCA_022782605.1 Clostridium sp.
TAACATATTCCTCGATATAACTTTTTAAAGCTTCTTTGTCCTTTTCCAGTTGATATCTTCCAAATTCGTCTTTTATAATAACTTGATTGTTAAGTTCTATCCAATTCATATTTACCATCCTTTTAATACGTTTGCTAAATTTTATATGATATATTTTAGTATGCATTGCATTTTGCACAATATGTAGTTACTTATTTCTTTATAAACACTACATGTAGTATATACACTTTTAATTATTAATTTAAACTTTTTTATTAAAATTTATCATATAAAAAATTAATTTCAATTATCATCTGATAGTATTAAAAAATCCTTACAACAAAAAAGATTATCTGACTTTTGCAGATAATCTTTTTTGTATACTAATTAATAATAAATAATCTAGTTATTAGCATTTTTTTATTATTAATATCTATATCTTAATCTTGAATTCATACCTTCTACATCAGCTTTAGTTGGATGAACTGTTCCCTTAGGATGTTCTGGTGGAGCATATATAACATACACTTTAAGCGGACTGTTTCCCGCATTAATTATATTATGCCATTTACCAGCTGGTATCATAATAGCTGAATCATCAGAGGCTCTTCTTTCATAATCTAAATTATCTTTGCTATCACCCATTCTTACAATTGCATCCCCTTCTTCTATTCGTATGAACTGGTCTCCATCTGGATGAACTTCTAAACCTATATCATCACCAACATTTATACTCATTAAAGTTACTTGTAAATGTTCACCTGTCCATAAAGCAATACGGAAATTATTATTTTGCTCAGTAGCATCATTAATATCAACTACTGTAGGTTGTGGACCGTAATCTGTTAATCTAATTGGTTCCCTCTTTTGTGGTGGTTTAGGAAATCCAAAAGGAAATGGGAACATATTATTCATTTGTCCCATATTACCATAAGGATTTAGATTCATATTATTCATCTGTCCCATATTACCACAAAGGTATGGCATGTTATACATTTGTGGAGCACCACCATATTGATATGGACTCATACAATATATTGGTACTGGAATCATAACAGGCATTGGACACGGATTTTGCATATTATTCATATTAATCTCTCCTTTTCATAAACTCTACAAAATTATATGATTGATTAACTTATAAAATACTTTTAAATTTATATAGTCTGGAAAAGTATTAAATTTCAATTAATTCTTCAAGTCTTTCAAAAAGATAATTAACAACATAGAAAGTAGTTTCATAATGCATAAAGTTTAAGATTTTTTCATCCCATAAAAATTTACATTCTGCTGGAAACTCACTATCCTCATCATAAAAAATAAACATTATTGGTAAAAAGTCAAAAATATCTATTATATATCCCACATCACCCTGACTTATTTTTCTTCCCTTTAGCTTCTCGCAAGCTTTTATTAGTTGGTCTGTTTTTCCTGAAAATTTCTTTGAACTTGCTGCAAATAAATCAGTATGAGTAACTGTTCCACCAGTTCTAAATACTTCTTTTAGATTAGTTACATTTATCCACTTGCCAGATAAACTTAAATCTTCTTTTGAATATGCAAATACATCAAGAAGTGTCATGATTTCATTAAATTTGGCTGGAATATAGTTTGAATTGTCATAAGTTTTTTCAATGTGGCCAGTTTTTTTGTTAAGTCTGTATTTTGTACTAAAGAAATAAATATATAAGTAGTCTTCATCATATTTTAGGTTGAATTTCTCAGCGATTTTCTTATGATCCATTTTTATAAATTCTAATTTGCATTTATCTGCTTGGATATCGTAGTTTGACTTTATTGGCACTTGACTTCCCCCTTTTCTGTAAGTATTATGAAAATATCTTTATTTTAAATATTACATATAACAAATTTTGAAATAGATTATCTGTTTATATTTTTAATTCTATTCAAATAAGAATAACCCTATAATAGTTATTTACTAAAATAGAGTTATTTCACCATTTATTAATATTAAGTATATATACTGCTTTATCTATTAATTTATATAAAAACTCAATCCAGTCGTATTTCTCTTCAATATTATCTTTTACTTCATTACTTATAAATTATCAGACTAAATATCTATTTAATATTTATCTTATACTTACCAATATTAGCAGAAGTTTTACCATTTGAAACTACTACAGTCCCCTTAACATTTTTCAAATCCTCTAGAGTTTTTACATTTGGATTATACTTATCACTTTTATTGCCAACCCACCAAATTATATTCTCATTTGATTTACTCCCTGCTGATACCACAGTTGACCAAAGTGGATTATTCTTTTTACCATTTACTGTCACATCACTAATTCCAACTTGCAAATCAACATCTGTTCTTTTGTTTACTATTTCAACTGTATAGCCAATTTCTTTGTATATTCTATCTCCAACTTCATATTTTTCAGTAATAGTAATTGACACGTCATTATTATCAACCAGCTTTTGATTTATTTTCTTGATATTTTCAACTGCTTCCATTTCTTTATCTGTAGAAATATCTTCAGCATCTGCTTTATTTTTCCCCATAATACTACACCCAATTAATCCTGCCGAAATTATTATTAATACTATAAAGCCTAAGAATTTTTTTTGCATAAACATCCTCCC
>JALFMW010000295.1 GCA_022782605.1 Clostridium sp.
GAAAAGAAAATGCTAAGAAAGTATCTAAACAAGAAAATAGTAAAAGAAAGTACCATACTTCTAATACTAATAAGAAAAAAGAAGATAAAAAACAAAATCGATTACAAGTAAGTGAAAATAAAAAAGAAGAAATTAAAAAGCCGATAAAAGAGCCGATAAAAGAAGAAAATAAAGAACCAATAAAAGAGCCAGTAATAAATCAACAAGAAACAACTACTACAGAAGAAAAAGTTAATGCGAATGTAGAGAATAAAGTAGAGACAAAAAATATAGAAGAATCAAATTAAATAAAAAAATGATAAACTGCTTAGGCAGTTTATTTTTTTATTTAATAGGAAATATAAATAATAGATAAAAATATCTTGTACAAATTTGCCACATATATTAGTATTGACTATGGACAAAAAATTAATTTAAATGAAGGAGTAAATATGAGAATTAATAAATATATAGCCTCTTGTGGAGTTGCCTCTAGAAGAAAGGCTGAAGAACTTATTTTAAATAAAAAAGTAAAAGTAAATGGTAGAATAATAGAAGAGTTATCATTCCAAGTTGATGAGAAAAGAGATATAGTAGAAGTTGATGGAGAAAGAATATCTTTAGATGAAAAAGAAGTTTACATACTGCTAAATAAACCAGAAGGATATATAACTACAGTTAAGGATCAATTTGATAGACCTAATGTTATAGATTTATTAAGTGGAGTTAGTGAAAGGGTATACCCTGTAGGAAGACTTGATTATGAAACAAGTGGATTATTATTACTTACAAATGATGGTGATTTAACTTTCAAATTAACTCACCCAAAACATGAAATAGACAAAACTTATATTGCTATGGTTAAAGGAGAGTTAACATCAGATGAAATACAAAACTTTAAATCAGGACTTTATATAGAAGATTACAAAACTGCCCCTGCTAAGCTTAGAGTTTTATACTATGATAAAAACAAAGATATATCAAAACTTGAAATAAAAATACATGAAGGCAAAAACAGACAAGTAAGAAAAATGTGTAAAGCCATAAATCATCCAGTTCTTAGACTTAAAAGAGTTGCTATGGGTAAAATAACTTTAAATGATTGTAAAGTTGGAGAATATAGACATCTTACAGAAGCTGAAGTAAACTATTTAAAAAGTATATAGAGGTGTATCATGTTGAGAGCAAAATATATAAATAAAATAACTGAAGTTAATAAAATATTTTTAGATAAAATCGTCCAAAAAGGTGACGTTGTAATTGATGCTACCATGGGAAATGGTTATGATACAATTTACTTAGGTAATTTAGTTGGAGAAAATGGTAAAGTTTATGCCTTTGATGTTCAAGAAGAAGCAATAAAATCAACAAAGAAAAAAGTTGAAAGAGATAATATGACAGATAGAGTTGAATTAATTTTAGATGGTCATCAAAATTTAGATAAATATGTGAAAGAAGAAGTTAGTTGTGTAGTTTTTAATTTAGGATACTTACCTAGAGCTAAACATGTTGTTATAACTAAACCAGATACAACACTAGAAGCAATTAAAAAGAGTCTAAAGTTACTAAAACCAAATGGAATAATAAGTATTGCAGCTTATATAGGTCATGAAGGTGGACTTGAGGAAAAAAATTATATATGTGAATACTTAGATAATTTAAATCAAAATGAATTTAATGTATTGCATATGCAATTTACAAATCAAATAAATAATCCACCTCAACTTATACTGATAGAGAAAAAAGGTGATATAATTAACTCATAAATATGAATAAATTTCTATTATTTCATATTTTTCATAAAAGAAAGAGGAGCATATTATGGAATTAAAAAATAATATAAATGATAGCAAACAATTAATTTCAATTATACAATCACGCTACCCTAAAATGAGTAAGGGACAAAAGCTCATAGCGCAATATATTATTAAAAATTATGATAAAGTTGCATTTATGACAGCAAGTAAGTTAGGGGAGACAGTAGGTGTAAGTGAGTCTACTGTAGTTAGATTTGCTAATGCCCTAGGATATTCAGGATATCCTAAATTACAAGATGCCTTACAGGAATTAATTAAAAATAAATTGACAACAGTACAAAGGGTGCAAATGTCAAATGAAGATTATTCCGATGATGCAACTATCCTTAGTAAGGTTTTAAAAAGTGATATAGATAATATCAAAGGAACTCTAGAAGAAATAGATCCAAAGGCTTTTAAAGATGCTTCAGAAGAAATTTTGAAAGCTAGAAAAATATACGTACTAGGAATGAGAAGCTCCTATGTTATTGCACAATATCTGGGTTTTTATTTGGATTTAATTTTAGATAATGTTCAAGTAATAAGAATGGATATGGGAGATGTATTTGAACAAATAGTGCGTATTAATGAAGAAGATGTAATAATTGCATTTAGTTTCCCAAGATATTCTAAAAAATCATACCAAGTAGTTGATTATGCTAAAAGTAAGGGTGCACATGTTATTTCTATTACAGACAGTTACTTTGCACCAGTTGCTTGTTTATCTGATAATACTTTACTAGTTAAGAGTAATATGGCATCATTTGTAGATTCTTTAGTTCCTGCTATGACTGTAGCTAATGCATTAGCTATATCTGTGGGAATGAAAGAAAAAAGTGAAATTACAAAGTATTTTAATGACTTGGAAAAGATTTGGAAAGATTATGCAATATATGAGTAAATATAAATTA
>JALFMW010000331.1 GCA_022782605.1 Clostridium sp.
ACTTCTTTGAAATTTCCTCCTAAAAGAGTTTGTCCAGGTTTTGGCATTGTATCTACATTAACAACTAAATCCATATTTAAGCTGCCTATAACGCATATATTTTTCATGTGTTACCTCCAAAGTTGTATTGTATACATATTATGTATAATATTTTTTTTACTTATATAGAGTAACATAAATAGATAATTAGTGCAACACATTTTGACGATATATAACCATTACAGTTTAATAGTGTTTAAATAAGTAATAAAATGTTATTTAATAATAAGGGTGAATAATAAAAAGTCAGTTTTATGACTGACTTTTTATTATTCTGATTTTATTTTCACATAAACGGTTCCAGAAAAAATATCATTTATACCAGAAAAATCAAAATTAACTTCACAAGGAATGCACCCAAGATTCCATGTGATACAGTTACTTTCTGAATGATAGTAGCCATCATTATATGGAGAGACATTAGTAATGATACTTCCATCTATATCTTTCATAAAATCCAAAGGTAAGGTGAAAATATTATTTTGTGGATTTATAGTTTTTTCAATATGAATTTCTTGGTTATTAGCATATACATAAGAAATATTCTCATAAAGAGAAGATAAAGGAGATAAATCTTTTAAATTATTATTACTAAGATCTAAATATGTTAATTTAGTTAAGTTACATATTGGTTTTATGTCAGAAATAGTATTATTTAAAAGACTCAAAATCTTTAAGTTTTCAGCGTACTGTAATCCTTCTAAAGAATTAATATGGTTTGCAAATTCATCAAGTACAGTTAAATTCTTAATGTCATTAAAAGTAATAATGCATTTATCGTTTTTACCAAGAATAATATTTATGAGAGATTTCAATCTATCATCTGGAATGTTTACTTCATATTTTAAATTTTTAGAAGAAATATAATTAACAGAAGAAGGCACAGATTGTAAATCAGTTACATAAGTACCATCTAATATTAATGTATACAAATTATTTGCATACTCCAGACCTTTCAAAGATTTTATATTTTTATTTGTTAAATCTAAACTTCTCAGCTTTAACATATCTTTTTGTGTGATTATATCATTTTCTTTATTTAAAATAGATACTATTTCTTGTTGTAAATTTTCATCTTCTATAATAACTGTTTGATTTACATCAATTAAGTCTATAGCAACAAAACCCGTAAAAAATCCATCTTTACTAGAAAAAGAAAATCCTGGATTTTCAAATGTTATTAAGGTTGTATCCCAAGTTATCTCTTTAGTTTTATTATCATATTTTCCAAGATGTGTAGGATTTATATTATCGGGTATTTCACCGTTAATGTCTTTTAAAAAACTAATATCCAAGATATATACATCAGCTGAATCTATAACATCTTTAATTTCTATATCCTGATTTAAGGCACGTAATTCACGAAGATTTTCTAAAGTGGACAATGAAGATAGATCACAAATTCTATTTTCGTTAATTTTAATAAATCTAAGGTTCTTTCCACTGGCAATAGGTGAAGCGTCCTTAATCTCATTTCCATTAAGTAGAAGGGAATTTAAATTAGTCATATTAGCTAAATTTGGAACTGTTGAAATTAAGTTGTTATTTAAAAATAAAGTATTTAATTTATCTAAATTAATAAGATTTTCCATGCTAGTTATTAAATTATTTTCGATAAGTAACTGATGCATATTTATTGCATATTGAAGACCTTCTATATTACAAATATATTTACCCATGGATGAAATATTTGAACATATATAACCGTTTATACTTTCTAAGTCAGACTTAGTTATATCTGTGTCTTCAGGCCTTGAAAGGTACTGGTTGATGACACTCTTTAGATTTATATCCGGTATTAGGTTAGTCACTTTACGCACCTCCTTTGTTATATATATGATTTGAAAGAGTGATTTGTTAATAGTGATTAAGCTAGTAATAATTTATATCTAAACATAATATACTTAAATAATATTTAAATGTATTAATGGAGGTGATTAAATGGATGACAATAACGTTTTAAAAGGATTAAAAGACTTGATTAATAATGCTAGAAAATTGAAAATAGATTATGGAATTACTGGTCAGGAAATCAACAGAGAAAATAATAATATAATTACCTTCTCATCTAATACCACTATGGAAGTAGACTATATTGAAAAAAAGGGTTATAGAGAAACTATAAGAAGTGATTTTTCGGGAACATATACTATTAATGAAGTTTTTGAAAATTATAAAGAAGAAATAAAAAAGACAGATAGCAATAGTGATTTGGAGATGTTATCAGAATTAAAATTTACTGAAGATGAATATAATAAAATTTTTAAGCCGGGAGGTAAATTACATCCTTTGCAAGTTGATGAACTGATTCCAGTTGATAGCCAGATGAATAACAAAAGTTGCCAAGTATGTTACCCCTCTAATGCAATAACAGACTTAATATCTGGATATGTAAAATCAACATATGCTATTTATAAAAAAGAGAATTATTATGATATTACAATGATTATGAGTCAAATAGATAAAGAAAGCAATATTCCAATGATGCAATACTGTAATACAAAGATATATATTGTAGAATAAAGTAAATTTCAAATTAAAAATAATGTATCTAAAATTAAAGATTTTAGATACATTATTTTTTTGATATATGTCAAGAAATATGTTTATAAAAAGGCGTCTAAAAATAAAAAATAGAGAACTATAAATTAAAAATATGATATAAGGTTCGTTTAATCTTGAATATTAATGAATTTTTCTAAGATGGCATTAAATAAAGTGTATAAAAACAAGATGTCGTTAATTAAATTAAGTTAAATTGAAAATAACTTTAAAAAATAAAAAATAACTCATAATTTAAAATATAAAACTTAAAAAAATAAACAAAAACGTAGAAAAATGTTATATAATGTAATGGAAGAAATAAAGAGATAAAAGGGAGATTAAAGAATGAAGAAAAAAGTTACGTTAACAACAAAAATTTTATTGGGATTATTTTTAGGTTTTATATTTGGATTAATTTTAAAATCAGTACCAGACGGTTATATAAAAAATACTGTTATAATAGGAGGAGTATTTAAAATACTAGGAAGTGGATTTACGACAGCTATTAAAATGATGGTTGTACCACTTGTGTTTGTATCATTAGTGTGTGGTTCGTCTTCTATGGGAGATGTAAAACAGCTAGGTAGAATAGGAACGAAAACAATGTTATTCTATTTATCAACTACAGCTGTAGCAATTATAACAGCTTTATTTTTAGGTAGTATATTAAAGCCAGGTTTAGGTCTTGATATGAGCTCTGTAGTTACAGGAGATGTATCAATAGGTGAATCAAAATCAATAGTTGATATAATAATTGGAATTATACCATCAAATCCAATTGAATCTTTTGCAAAGGGTGAAATGTTACAAATAATATTCTTTGCATTACTTACTGGAGTAGCTATGAGTTTAGTTGGTGAAAAAGCAGAACCAGTGAGAAAAATATTTGAAAGTGCAAATGAAATATGCATGAAAATGGTAGGAATAATAATGTTATCAGCTCCAATAGGGGTATTTGCTTTGGTTGCAGAAACTTTCTCAACTGTTGGAAAAGATGCCATATTGGTTTTAGTGAAATATTTATTAGTAGTACTTTTAGGTTTATCTATTCATGTTATAGTAGTTTATGGAGGATTATTTAAACTTTTTACAAAGCAAAAAATTAAACCATTCTTGAAAAAATTTACAAAGGTTGCAGCAATTACTTTTTCTACATCTTCAAGTAATGCATCAGTTCCAGCAAGTATGGAGATATTAGAAGATTTAGGTGTAGGTAAAACTACAAGATCTTTTACAATTCCTATGGGAGCAACTATAAATATGGATGGAACTGCTATAATGCAAGGTGTTGCAGCTTTATTTATAGCTCAAATATATGGTATAGATTTAGGAATTAATCAAATGATAACAATAGTTTTAACAGCAACATTAGCATCTATAGGAACAGCAGGAGTTCCGGGAGTTGGTATGATAATGCTGTCTATGGTTCTTACTTCAGTTAATTTACCACTTGAAGGAATAGGACTAATAATGGGAGTTGAAAGAATTATAGATATGTTCAGAACAACTGTAAATGTTATGGGGGATAATATATGTACATTAATTGTTGCTAATAGTGAGAATGATTTTGATAATATGAAATATTATAGTGAAGAAAAAATAGCTGCATAAAGTTTTAATAGAATAATTTTATTATTTATAATAAATTAAGATAAATTATCAAAATAGCAATTTTATAATTGAAAAAAGAACATCACAAGTAATAATACTTTGTAGATGTTCTTTTTTATGAAATAAATTTTAAATTTAGCTTTAATATGATGTAGGCATATGAGTGTAAATAAAATAATATGTAAATATTAAATTTTTAGAAGAATTTAATATTTCTATTTGGTTAATATAAAAAGAGTTAAAAAATTATAGAAAAATTTTATTAATCAAGGAGGGAAATTACTATCAAGAAATTAGACAGAAAAAAGAAAATCTTATTAGTAGGTGCTGGAATATTTATAGCAATTATGATTATCTTAGGATTTTTTGTAGGAGGCAAAGTAGTTTCTCTCGTAAAAGATCCAAAGCAGTTTAGAAAGTGGGTAAAACACACGGGTATATGGGGGCAATTTATTATGATAGGAATTTCTGCTTTTCAAATTATTGTGGCTATTGTACCTGGAGAACCAATAGAAATTGCATCAGGGTATGCTTTTGGATGGTTTTTAGGAGCAGTTTTATGCTTGCTAGGAACATTAGTTGGACAAATGGTAGTATTTATTTTTGCAAAAAAATTTGGCTTGGATTTTGTAGAAATATTTGTATCAAAAAAGAAGCTAGAAAAAATGTCATTTTTAAAAGATAAGGAAAAAATTTATGTAACAATATTCTTTATATTTTTAATTCCAGGAACACCGAAGGATGTACTTTCGTATGTGGCGGGAATTACCTCTATAAAATTATTACCATTTTTATTAGTGTCTGGAGTAGCAAGGATACCTTCTGTAGTTTCCTCAACTATTGCAGGAAGTTATTTGGGTGTGAAAAATTATAAAATGGCGGCAATTATATTTGCAGTAACTATAGTTATAAGTGGGATTTTATTTTTTATATATAAACAACATGAAAAAAATAAATGTAAATAAGTCTAATTTTGAATTTAAATATAAGATAGAGAATAATTAAGAAAAGACGGAATTTCATTTTCCTGAAATTCCGTTCTTTCTTAATTATAAGATTCAACTAATGATTATTTTGTTATTGGCTCATCGTAAGCTATACCTTTAGTATCTACTTTTATAGATTCGATAATTACATCTTTCATAGGCATATCATTGAAACCTGTCTCAGTATTCTCAATTTTATGAACTATATCCATACCGCTTATAACTTTACCAAATGAAGCATAAAGTCCATCTAGGTGAGGTGCATCATTTGTCATTATAAAAAATTGACTACCGGCACTATTTTTACTTTGACTTCTCGCCATTGATAAAACACCTTCTGTATGTTTTAAATCATTTTTAAACTTGTTTTTAGTGAATTCACCTTTAATAGTGTATCCTGGTCCACCAGTACCATCACCATCTGGATCACCACCTTGAATTATAAATCCTTTGATTACTCTATGGAAAGTAAGTCCATTATAAAAATCTTTATTAGCTAATGAAATAAAGTTATTTACAGTATTTGGAGCTATATGAGGATAAAGTTCAGCTTCAACAGTTCCATAATCTTTTATAATTATTGTAGCTATAGGAAGTTCTTTGGGAGCTATTCTAACTTCTTGCTGAGCATCTCCTTGAGAACATCCTACAAGTGCCATAGCTCCAGCTAAAAAACTAGCTAAAAATCCTTTTTTTCTTTTATTAGTCATATTTTACCACCTTATAATATTAATCATAATTACTTATTATAACATAAATATAAATTAAAAGTTTTATATTAAATTAAATTCATATTTTAATACAAGTTTGTAAATTTAATACAGAAGAATTAATGAATAATGAAGCTTAAAAAGGGAAGATTAAGAGTAAAGAAAGAAGTAAATAAAAAATATGACTCATTAGCTCAGCCGGTAGAGCACCTGACTTTTAATCAGGGTGTCCCGAGTTCGAGTCTCGGATGGGTCACCAGAAAAAGGTGTATTATTTATAGTGCATCTTTTTCTCAAGTTAAAAGAGAAAATTAATCTATTTTGAAAATAAATTTAATATAAAAGACAAAAAGATATTAATTGACTGATAAATACATATTTGATATCATTTATAAGATTGAGAATAATAGTGCAGACATTATATTATTAATGGTTGCATTTTTTTGTTTTGAAAAATAAATAAGGATAGGAGAGATAATTATATGACTAATGATATGACAAAGGGAAATCCGTTGAAAATTTTCATATTTTTCTCAATACCTTTATTAATAGGAAATGTATTTCAACAATTATATAGTATGGTTGATACAATAATAGTTGGTAGATTTGTAGGAGTTGAAGCTCTGGCAGCAGTTGGTTCAACTGGATCAATGTTCTTCTTAGTAAATGGTATGATATTAGGACTTACAAGCGGTTTTGGAGTATTAGTTGCTCAAAAATTTGGAGCAAAGGATGAAGTTGCTATAAAGAAAGCAGTAGCTAGTAATATTATTTTAACTTTAGTTTTGACTGTTTTTATAACTATAATAGCTTTATTAGTAAAAAATCCTCTTCTTAGAATGATGAATACTCCAGATAATATATTTAATGATGCAAGCACTTATATAACTATAATTTTTGCAGGAATAATAACACAAGCTCTTTACAATATGGCTGCTGGAATACTTAGAGCATTAGGAGATAGTAAAACACCTTTATACTTCTTAATGGTTTCATCTATTGTTAATGTTATTTTAGATTTGGTATTTATAATTAACTTTAAGATGGGAGTTTCAGGAGCTGCATATGCTACAAATATAGCTCAAGGATTTTCTGCAGTTTTATGTTTAATTTATAGTTATAAAAAATTCCAAGTACTAAGACTTAAAAAAGAAGATTTTAAAGTAGAATTAAGTTATTATACTAAACATTTAAAAGTTGGAGTGCCAATGGGATTACAATTTTCAGTAACAGCAGTTGGAATAATAATTGTTCAAAGTGCTATAAATGTTTTTGGTTCAACTGTAATAGCTTCTTATACAGCATCATCTAAAGTATTACAATTAGTTATGCAACCAGCAACTTCATTTGGAGTTACTATAGCAAACTATGCAGGTCAAAATTTAGGAGCAGGAAGATTTGATAGAATAAAAAGTGGAATGAAGATAATGAACAAAGTATCTATAATAACAAGTTTATTAGCTGGACTAGTTCTAATATTCCTTGGCAAATATTTTGTTAGGCTATTTATAGAAAATCCAACAACTGAAATATTTACTTACTCACAACTTGTATTTAATTATTCAGCAGTATTTTTCATACCGTTAGGATTTATATTTGTCTATAGAAACGTACTTCAAGGAATGGGAGAATCTTTTATGCCAATGATGGCAGGTGTACTTGAATTAATAGCAAGAAGTATAGTAGCATTTACACTACCTAAATATATTGGATTTACTGGTATATGTTTATCAGATCCAGTTGCATGGGTAGCGGCATCTGTATTTTTAATGATAACTTATTATAAAAAAATGAAAAAGATAGAAATTGAAAATAAAGAAGGTATTGCAGTATAGCAATACCTTTGTTTTTAATTGTAAGGATTTTATGTATTTATTTACTAGTAATTGACTTGATAGAACTAAATGAACTATAAACTTTTTGATTATTTACAACTTTATAAGCTCTTACCTTATAATAATAAGTTTTCTTCTTACTAAGTTTTGAATTTGTATAACTTAAATTATTAGTAGTTGATATTTTAGAATAAGTACCCTTCTTACTATTTGACCTATAGACTTCATATCCTTTAGCACCGGATATCTTAGACCAAGAAATTTTTATAGTTTTAGTTTTTGGTGTTGATAATTTTATATTTGGAGTAGCAAGTTTTGTCTCACTACTTACAATAGAAGAAAAATCTCCATAATAGTTTTTGTTATTTATAGTTTTAAAAGCCCTGATTTTGTAATAATATTTTTTATTGCTAGATAGTTTATTGGTATCAGTATAACTTAAAGTTGAATTTTTATTGATAGTTTTTATTTCCTTATAACTACCGTTTTTACTAGTTGATCTATATATCTGATAACCACTTGAGTTAGAAACTTTAGACCAATTTAATTTTATACTATTATGTGTAGTATTTGAAATTCTAGGATTATTAACTTTAGAAACATTTATAGGATTGCTTTCGTAGTAATAATTTAAATCAACATCAGTACTTATACCATCTACTTTTCCAGACTTACTATATTGCCACATAGTGTACTTACTCCAATATGTGCAATTAGTGTTATACTGAGCTATCCAAAAATCATAAGAACTCCTAAGTTTATCACTAAGATAAAATTTTGAAATAGTTTTATTTGAATATATTCCCACTTTGTAGCCATTAGATTTTAAATTTGATAAAAATGTTTCGCAAATATTAGAAACTGAAGATAAACTAAGATTTACATTATTATTTTGTGCTAAATTTATAGTATATTCTTCGTAATCAAAGAAAACAGGAAAAGATAATTTGTCTTTATAAGGTGAGATCACATCCATACATTTTTTTGCTTCTTCCTTTGCCCCATTAATAGTATAAGCTGTTGAAAACCAATAAACACCAACCTTGATTCCTTCATTTAAAGCATCTTGAATATTTTTTTGAAATTTACTATCTTCATTAGTGCCAGTTCCAGCACGTATCATAGCAAATTTTATTCCAGAATCTTTTACTTTTTTCCAATCAATATCTTTTTGATGATAACTTACATCAATACCTTTAATAGCAGTAGTATTATAGGGGATGTAAGGTGTATTTTCGTTTAATAACTTTACATAATCAGCACAAACATATCCATGACCATTTGAATAAGATATTTTATACCAAGGATCTGTTACAACATCGCTACCATTAACTTTTTTGATTTTTGCAGTACTATCTAAGATTTTTACAGATTGTCCATGTTTTATAGAACCAATTTTTGAGGAAGAAGTAGAGGGTTCTGATCTTACATTTAGTTCATCAACAGATACAGTTGAAACATCAACATAACCTGTAGAAAGAATAGTGTTTTCGGCAGCAAAAACATAGCTTGAATTTTGAATACTACAAAAACTAATTATGCTGGCTATAAAAATAGCTAAAAATTTTCTTGTTAAGTTTCTCATAAATTTGTCCCCTTATTATTTGATTTACATAAATTGGTATGCATAAATTAATTATACAAAATATTATATTAAAAATGAAACTTGAAATATAAAAATAAGAAAATATTTGATGAATTTTAGAACTATAACAATATAAATATCAAATAAAAAATTATTAAAATAAAACAAAGAAAAAAGATGTAATAAAATTTAATTTGGATATATAAGCTAAAGTAGTTTTTATATAGTTGCATGATAAGTAAAAAATAGTAAAAAAATTACTACATTATATATATACTTATGTTAATATAAAATTAATAAAATATAATATGAAAGGAAAGTATCTATGGCAACATTAAAAGAAATAGCAAATGTTGTAGGTGTTTCTGTTGGGACTGTATCTAGAGTGTTGAATAATGATAGCACCTTAAGTGTTGGGGATGAAACAAAAATAAAGATTTTTAATGTGGCAGAAGAAATGCAATATAAAACATTAAAACAGAGGAAATCAAGTGATAAATCAAAAACAAACAAGTTAAGGGTTGGAATAGTTGAAATGTATAATCCAAAGGAGCAACTAGAAGATCCTTATTATTTATTACTTAGAAGTGTTGTAGATAAAGAGTGTTTTGAAAATGAAATTGAGGTTGTAAATTTATATAAAAATAATGAAGAATATAGATTTATAGGCGAAGAATTTATAAATGGTATAATTGCTATAGGTAAGTTTGATAAAAGTGAAATAAAATCTCTTAACAAGCTTAGTGAAAATATAGTATTTTTGGATTCATCACCAGATGATATAAAGTATGATTCAGTAAAAATTAATTTTAAATTAGGAACATATATGGCACTGGAACATTTGGTTAAACTTAATCATAAAGAGATTGGATATATAGGAAGTTTTAAAACATTAGATGATTATAAAACTAAAAGTCAAGATAAAAGACTGGAGTTCTTTAAAGAATATATGAAAAAAAATAATATTTATAAAGAAGAATATATTTTAGATACAAAAGATGTAACTTCTATGGATGGATATATTACCATGAAAAAATTTATAGAAAAAGGTGAAGCTATGCCTACAGCATTTTTTGTAGGAACTGATACTATAGCAACAGGAGTCCTAAGAGCTTTATATGAACATGATATAAAAGTTCCTCAAGATATAAGTTTAGTAGGTTTTAATGATTTAATTGCATCCCAACATACAATTCCACCTTTAACGACAGTTAGAGTTCATATAGAAAATTTAGCTAGTGCAGCTGTGGATTTAATACTAGAACGTATTATAAGGGAAAGAAAATATTGCAAAAAGGTGATAATACCTAGTGAATTAATAGTAAGAAAAAGTAGTAGTAATGCGAAGAAATAAGAGTAAAATAATTGTTATTTTACTCTTATTTTAATTTGGAAAATTTTGTTTTTTATTTGTGATGAGAATAAAATACAAAGTTAAATTTTTATAGTAAAAAAAGGTAAAATTTTACTAAAAATGTTGTTGTGGTTATATTAGTATGATAAGATAAAAATATAACCAAATAACAATAAATATGATAATTGGGGGATAAAATGAAAAATAATATTTTAAAAAAATTTAATGAAAAGTTTGGATATGAGAATGATGTGAGAGTATTCTTTTCTCCAGGAAGAGTAAATTTAATAGGTGAGCATACAGACTATAATGGTGGTCATGTATTTCCTTGTGCTTTAAGTTTTGGAACTTACGGAGCAATTTCGCAAAGAAATGATAAAATAGTAAGAATGTATTCAGAAAACTTTGAAGATAAAGGGATTATAAGTTTTGAAATAGATAATTTAAAAAATGAAGAAGAACACGATTGGGCTAACTACCCAAAGGGAGTAATTGATGTTTTAAGAAAACACGGATATGATGTTAACCAAGGCTTTGATATGGTGGTATACGGAAACATACCTAATGGAGCAGGATTATCTTCTTCAGCCTCATTGGAGTTATTGATGGCAGTAATGATGAATGACATACATAAATTTAATATAGATAGAGTAGAATTAGTAAAATACTGTCAAGAAGCAGAAAATAATTTTATAGGTGTTAATTGTGGAATCATGGATCAATTTTCTATAGGAATGGGTCAAGATAGCAGTGCAATTTTACTAGATTGTAATACATTAGATTATAAATATAGTACTGTGGATTTAAAAGATGAAGTAATAGTTATTGCAAACACTAATAAAAGAAGAGGACTAGCTGATTCTAAATACAATGAAAGAAGAAGTGAATGTGAAGAGGCATTAAAAGAACTTCAAACAGAGTTAAAAATAAGTACATTAGGTGAACTTACTGAAGATGAGTTTGAAAAAAATAAACATTTAATAAAAAGTGATATAAGAGCAAAGAGAGCTAAACATGCAGTTTATGAAAATCAAAGAACACTAAAAGCAGTTAAAGCTTTAGAAGATAATGATATAGAAACATTTGGAAAACTAATGAATCAATCTCATAATTCGCTAAGAGATGACTATGAAGTTACAGGAAAAGAATTAGATACTTTAGTAGATTTAGCATCTAAACATGAAGGTACTGTAGGTGCTAGAATGACGGGAGCTGGATTTGGTGGATGTACAGTTTCTATAGTTAAAAGAAATAATGTTGATGATTTTATAAATAATGTAGGAAAACAATATAAAGAAATAATAGGATACGATGCAGATTTTTATGTGGCAAATATAGGGGCAGGTACTAGAGAAATATAATTAGTGGAGGAAAAGAGTATGATATTAGTATGTGGTGGAGCAGGATATATAGGAAGTCATGCAGTTAGACAGCTTATTGATAGAGGAGAAGAGGTTATAATAGTAGATAATCTAGAAACAGGCCATGAAGATGCTATACATCCTCAGGCTAAATTTTATAAAGTAGATATAAGAGATGAAGAAGCTTTAGATAAAGTTTTTGCAGAAAATAAAATAGATGAAGTTATACATTTTGCAGCTAATTCATTAGTTGGAGAAAGTATGACTAATCCTTTAAAATATTTTAATAACAATGTTCATGGAACAGAAATACTTTTAAAAGTTATGGTAGCTCATGATGTTAAAAAGATAGTATTCTCATCAACAGCAGCAACATATGGGGAACCTAAAAATATACCAATATTAGAAAGTGATGAAACAAATCCTACAAATGCTTATGGAGAAACTAAGCTTTGTATGGAAAAAATGATGAAATGGGCAGATAAAGCTCATGGAGTAAAATATATATCACTTAGATATTTCAATGTTGCGGGAGCTCATGAAAGTGGAGAAATAGGAGAAGATCACAACCCTGAAACTCACTTAATTCCATTAATACTTCAAGTTCCTCTTGGAAAAAGGGAATTTATATCAATATTTGGTGATGATTATGAAACACATGATGGTACATGTATAAGGGATTATATACATGTTACGGACTTAGCAGATGCTCATATATTAGCAGTTCATAAACTAAGAGAAGGTAGTGAAAGTAATATATATAACTTAGGTAGTGGAAATGGATTTACAGTTAAAGAAATGATAGAAACTGCTAGAAAAGTTACAGGACATGAAATACCAGCAAAAGTTTGTGAGAGAAGAGCAGGAGATCCAGCTAAGCTTGTAGCTTCATCAGAAAAAGCAAGACGTGAATTAGGATGGGTGCCAAAACATGAAAACGTGGAAGATATGATATCATCAGCTTGGAATTGGCATCAAAAACACCCAAATGGATTTGAAAAATAATAAGGGGAAATTATTATGAATATATATAAAGAGTTTGAAAGATTAATAAATTTTGGATTGAAACATGAATTATTTGAAAAAGAAGATATAACTTTTATGAGAAACTCTCTAATAGAGTTATTTAATTTAGATGAGTATATAGTTGAAGAAGTAGAAGATGAGAACTTAGAAAATGTAACTCCTATAATGGAAAATTTACTTGATTATGCTTATGAAATTGGAATTTTAGAATCAAATACGCCAGTTTATAGAGATTTATTAGATAGTAAAATAATGGGTATTTTAATGCCTAGACCATCACAAGTTATAAATAATTTTAATGTGCTTTATACTATAAATAAAAAAGATGCAACTGATTATTTGTATGAATTAAGTAAAGCTTGTGATTATGTTAGAACTTCAAGAATAGCTCAAAATATGACTTGGAAAACGTCTACAAAATATGGCGATATAGATATAACTATAAATTTATCTAAGCCAGAGAAAGATCCAAAGGCTATAGCAGCAGCTAGGAATGTGAAAAGTTCATCTTATCCAAAATGTTTACTATGTAAAGAAAATGTAGGATATTCAGGAAGATTAAATCACCCAGCTAGACAAAATTTAAGAATAATTCCTTTTAAATTACAAGGGGATGAGTGGAATTTACAGTATTCACCATATTCATACTATAATGAACATTGTATAGTATTCTCTAGTGAACATGAGCCAATGAAAATAAGTAAAACTACTTTTGATAGAAATTTAGAGTTTGTAGAAAAATTCCCACACTATTTTATAGGTTCAAATGCGGACTTACCAATAGTGGGGGGATCTATACTTACTCATGATCACTATCAAGGTGGTAGATATGAATTTGCCATGGCAAAAGCTGAAGATGTTTATGAAATGAAAATAGAAGGATATGAAGATGTAAAAATATCTATAGTAAAATGGCCATTATCAGTAATTAGACTAAGTGGTCAAAATAGAGAAAAATTAAGTGAGTTAGCAGATAAAATATTAAGTCACTGGAGAAACTACTCTGATGAAAGTGTAGGAGTATTATCTCATAGTGAAGATATACCTCATAACACAATAACTCCAATAGCTAGAAGAAGAGAAGAAAACTTCGAATTAGATTTAGTTCTTAGAAATAATAGATGTAGTGATGAGCACCCAGATGGAATATTCCATCCGCATAGCCATCTTCATCATATTAAAAAAGAAAATATTGGACTTATAGAAGTTTTAGGATTAGCAGTACTTCCAGCAAGATTAAAAGAAGAATTATCTTGTATAAAAGAATGTCTACTAGATGAAGAGAAAAGTCACCAAATGAGTGAAAAAGAAAATTTAATACCTCATTTATCATGGTTTAATGAAATAAAAGAAAAATATAGTGATATTAATAATAGTAATATAGATAAAATTATAGAAGATGAAGTTGGATTTGTATTTGAAAAAGTATTAGAAGATTGTGGAGTTTTCAAATGGAATGAAGATGGTAAAAAAGCTATGAATAAATATATGAATGACTTAAAGTTTTGTATTGAAAAGGTAAAAGAACATGAGATGTAATCAAAGTATTGTTGGAACTTTAGGGGATAAAAAAATCATAGCTTATAATGTGAAATTTGAAAATGGATTTGAAGTAGAAGTTCTCAATTTAGGAGGAGTTATTACTAAGATAATAACTCCTGATAAAGATAATAATTTTGAAAATATAGTACTAGGATATGAAGATATAAATGATTATATAGAAAATCCGTATTATTATGGTGCTATTATAGGAAGAACTTCAGGAAGAATTTGTGAAGGAAATATTAAAATAGAAGATAGAGAATACAAATTAAATAAAAACTATGGACTTCATCAAGGTCATGGTGGAAACTATGGATTCAACCATAAAATTTGGAATGTGCAAGTAAAAGAAGATAAGGATTGTATTTCTTTAATATTAAGTAGAAAATCACCTCATATGGAAGAAAATTATCCAGGGAATTTAGATGTAGAAGTTGTATTTAATATTTATGAAAATTATAAAATCGAAGAAATTTATACTTGTACAACTGATCAAACTACTTTGGTTAATATGACAAATCATTCTTATTTTAATTTAAGTGGAAATATAAAAAGACCTGTTACAGAGTGTTATCTAAAGTTAGATAGTGATGAAATTTTAGAATTAGATGAGACTTGTGTACCTACAGGCAGAAAAATAAATGTTGAAAACACACCTTTTGACTTTAGAAAAACTAAATTAATAGGAAAAGATATTGATAATATAGAAAATGAACAAATTAAAATAGGTAATGGATATGATCATGCATTCATGCTAAAAGATAATAAAAGTATATATATGGAAGATGAAAAAAGTAAAAGAAATATGACTATAAAGACTAATCAGGAATCTGTAGTAATTTATACTATGAATTATGAGCATG
>JALFMW010000213.1 GCA_022782605.1 Clostridium sp.
CGATATAAAATGGTCAATTCAATTAAATTGACTTAAAATAAAACCCTTATAATATGAAAGGGTAAAACCTTAGACTAAAGAGTAGCTTGGATTGGCGATACTATCGACCCCAGCTAAAGCCCGCTTAAGGGCTCGGGCGCAAATGGCTAAACCTTCACGTGGTGCGCCTGTTAGTAACTAATTAGCCAAAATTAAAAGGAGAAGTATATGCCTGGAGTAGAAATATTAAATACCACAATATATTACAAAGACGTTTTGCCTACTTGGGCTATCATATTTATAATAGCAGTTCTTGCAATTCCAATGATTTTAATAATTATCGGTAAAACATTTGACATTGATAGTATATTTCGATATGGAGTAATATTCCTTGTTATTGGAGTACTTGCTTGTGTTGCTGTATGTTTATTGACTTGTCAACCAGCCCATACAATAGATTATATAGAACATGAAGCATTTATAGATGATTCAGTTTCATTTGTTGAATTTAATAAAAAATATAATGTTATAGACCAAAAGGGTAAAATATATATAATAAGAGAAAAAGGAAAATAAAAATTAAAAAGGAGCATTACCTATGAAGACAATAATTGCATTGATTGCGCGTATGCTACTTTTAATATTATGTACCGTAATCATTATACTGATGCTAATATAGACAATACAAAATCTAGAACATTCAGTATTAAATAAAATAGCAACTGCTGGGTTAGCAATTATAGTAGAAATATTAGCTATTATTACTTGTTTAATACAATCTATGCCCAGTGATTAGAATAAAAAATAATTAATTTATTAAACCCTTATTCAAGGGTTTTTTAATTTGACTTAACAAAAAATTTTTGTTATAATAAATATAGAAAGAAAATAAAGGAGGAATATTTAATATGAAAAATCTTACTATTCTTACAGATAATAAAGAATGGGAAATCAATAATAAATTACGTTTTATCTAGATTCAAGAGCCAGCTAATACTATTAGAGTTAAATTTGAAGGTTCAATGACAATAGATGATTTTAATAGATATCTAGAAAAATGCCAAGCTTTAATTGGACAACGAGTTGGATTTAGAGCTGACAATGTTATTACTGCATCTATGGTTTTGAATGAGATAAAATCTGATTATTCAATTTTATCAATCTATTTTAAGGGGGAAGATATAGAATGGAATTAACAATTACTTTTAAAAATGGTGTCACCAAAGCATATACCCTTAAAACAGATACTAGATTCTTCTGTAAATGGGAACCACAAATCATTTCATTTCAAAATAATATAGAAACTGCAGGAAGACAATTCGGAACTATTTGGAATGATATTAAAGAAAATGGAATAAACAATATCGCCTCTTTTTCCTATACAATAGGCCAAACAACATTTACTTGTAATTATATAACTGGTGTAGTATATGAAGCATTATATCGTATGACATATGATGAATATTTGAACTTTTATGTTAATTAAGGTAGGTGAAATAATATGGGAGTTTCACGCGGAACTAAAGTAACTAAAATGAACATTACTAGTTTAATGGAAGATTGTCGAAGCTTATGTTATGGAGCTTATGGCTATGATAAGCCGGATATTACTTCAGTATTAACAACAGTTCAAAATTCTACTTTAGCTATACTTGATGGTATGAATAGAATTTAGCATGCTTTACAATTAATTTATAATGATTTTAACAATACAACTTTATATACTTTTGATGGAACAACAACAACATTATCTTCTCCTGCTATAGTTAGCGTAAGTACATTAATTTTAGCAAGTGATTATAATGGATTAGAAAGTACTCATAATACTTATTCAAATATATGTTTTACTTATACTCCTTGTTCTTGCAATGGATATATATGTAGTTGCGATGGAATAGATAGTTCTTGTTATTTAAGGTGTTATCCTGAAACTCCTGGCACATGTGATTCGCTTGATGCTTGTGGTGATTTTAGTTATGAATCATATACATCTTCTTCGTCCCTACCATATTATTGTGATATATTCTGGTGTTCTGGCTATTATTGGGGAACTAATGGAGAAGATTTTGTAGATTGTTCTACTGCTTTTATGATTGATAATTGTAGCCCATATGGATATTATTGCCATAATGGAGGCGGTGGTTGTAACTGTGACGGAGAAGATTGTTCGGGATTAACGGCTTGTTAAGGTAAAAAAGGAGAAAAATGAGATACAGTGAACCCATGGCTAGTTTAAGCCTTATTTCTTCATCTCGTTGTAATATGAAATGTTCATTTTGTTATTTACATAAAAACAAATCTTTTTATGAATATGATAAATATTTAAGAGAAGTATGGCGAAATGGAGAATATATAGAAAAAGTTAAAGAAACAACTGATAAAATGGGCATTGACCCATTAACAATTACTAATATAACATTTTGGGGTGGAGAAACTACAATAGATTTAGATGATATTATTCCCACACTTCCAAAATTATTTGAATATTATCCAAAAATAAAACGCTTATGGTTTTCAACCAATTGGCATACTTCAGTGGATAAAATTATAGATTTTTATAAAGCTTGGGGTCAAGCTGCTCCGGCCTATCAATATATTTCTATGCAAGCTTCAATAGATGGACCCCCTGGTCCTTGTTGTGAGCAAGGTCATCCTGGCGATTGGGATATATATATGAAAAATTATAAGCGTCTAGCTGAATTGTGGCCTGAGGCACAAAAAGAAGTGCCAAATCTGAGATCGTTAAAATTAACTACTAATGCCACTATTAATCAAGACTTATTTTATGATATATTTTTAGATAGACAAAAAACTTATGATTATCTAAAATTTATGATTGATAAAGAAACAGAAATTTCTGCTATTGTAAAAACAGGAGGAATTTTGACTTTTGAAATGCATTTGCCTGGAATCGCTTTGCCGCATATCACAGATGACAAAGATGGAATTAAGTATTTAGCTTGTATAAATAATATTGAAAATATTGTGCAAGAATTTTTTCCTAATCATCAATTAGCACAGTATATCCCCATAAGAAATAATACAATTCACTATCTTGATATGGTACAACAAGATTATGCTTGTGGTTCTATGTTACATTCTTTAAATATTTTACCAGATGGTTCAATTACAGAATGTCATAGTGCTTTTGCCGATGTTATTGATGATTATTATAATGAAATTATTGCATCTGGAGATAAAAATGCTATTTTAACTTCAAGAATAAATCGTAAAATTGCCATTAATCCAAGTAAAGAAACACCAGAATCTATTGAACGTATTAAAGCTATTATAAATCATGGATATCGAAATACCAATTCAACTATTACAAGTTTAAAATCAGCAATGGTTAAAGAATTAGCATTATCTGGTCAAGTTCCTCAAGAATTAGCTAATGATGCGGAACAACGACTTAGATTAATACGCGCAGCTTCGCAATTAAATGTTTGTTCAAGAGAAAATTTATTACAATCACGCAATCCTTATCTAGGTTCGCCAGATCAGTTTCGCAGATTTTATAATGGTACAATTCAATATATGTTAAATTATCCAGAAAAACAATCAAGGGTAAAGGAGTTAATGATATGACGTCACAAGAATGTAATAAACAATTGTTAAATGATATTATACAGCGTAATTATATAAAATATTTTCAAAATGGAAATCAAAAAACTTTGTCCGTAGTTGTAAATAATGGAGCAGTATGTTGTACTAATTGTATAACTGATAGTAATTATTCAGATTTTGAAATGGATTTAGGTGAAATTGATTTTAATAAAAACTTAAACATTTGTCTCGACTGGTATATTAATAATCAATGCCAATGTGATATTAATATTATCGGTCAAGATGATATAGATTTATTTAATTATACTTTAGAAACGTTATATGCTAGGCTAAGTGCGGCAGACCTTAAACCGCACACAGTATGGATATGCTCTAATGGTGAATTTTTAACGAATCCTCAATCTCGTATTAATGAAATTATTAAACAATTTCAACAAATTAATATAGATATAAAATTTAGATTATATTTCAATGGCCAAGGTATTGATGAATATTCTGATGATTGGTATAATCAAATAGATAATTATATAGATAATATAGAAAGCATTATTGCTTATATAACTCCTGATAATATATCTAAATGGATGGTAAATTATCTTTGGTGGTTAACAGAAGCACCAGCCACGCTCTTTGATAAAATGACTATTAAAGAAAAAAATTACGGTTGGACCGAACAGACTATTAAAATATATCAGCAATTTTATACATTTTATTTAAAAATGCAAGAAAAACTTTATTCAAAAGAAACAATTATATTAAATGAATTACCTAATAATGGTTGGACAGAAAACGTAGATTATATTCCTTGTAATCTTCAAAAACAATTATGTATTTATGTACCTAACAATCGACTTATAATATGCCCAGGAATGTTAGATGATTTAATGACTATTGGATATTTAACTTCTAATGGTGACTTTAGTGAAACAAATGTAGCATTAAATGTTATTAAAGACCATATTAAGATAGGTACTCTGCCCCGTTGTGAATATTGTCCATGTATAGGTACATGTAATTCATTCTGCTGGGTTGAATCTTTTAAAGACCATGGAAATATGTTAGTACCTTGTCCCGAATATTGTTTAATACGTCGTTCTAAATTTGTTTTAATACTTGACTATATTATAAATAATAATTTAGAAAATATAATTGATAATAATATAATGTCTCCCTATTTTAAAGAATATCTTCATATAGCTTTAAAAAGACAAAAGGGGGTAAAATAAAATGAATTGTGAAGAATTATATGTAAGTCATGCGAAATATGAATGGCAAAAATTTAATAATCTGCTAATGTTTCAAGCCGATGTAATCAATAAAGATGCTGCTATTGAATGGTTAGATCATGTGCTTTCAAAACCCTCTACTGTATCGACAGTATTTGATAAATATTTTGATTATCAAAAATTAATTTATATTTATAATAAATATCAAGATGAACAAGAAATAAAACAAAAATGTGAATTAATTATAAATACAATTTGTGGCATTTATGAACGTAAAATGCGCTATCTATCACGCATAGAATTAAAAGAATTACCCTTGTCTGAATAAAAGACAAGGGTCTTTTTTATTTGGTCAATTATCATCAATAGATCTAACTAATTTTCTAAAATATAATAGAAATAAAAAATTTTATTTTGGAGGTATTATTATGATTTCAATTATGAAACAAAATGATAAAGATACATATGGTGTAATTACCTACCTTATAGATACAAAAGCTGATGTTGATAAACTCCCGACTTACTGCGCTCCAGGGTCAACCGCACTGTGTGCTGAAACTTCTGATGTTTATATCTTAAACAATGCAAAGAAATGGGTTAAACTTGGTTAATTTAGAAAGGAGCTAATAACATGGATTTAATTACTTATGCCCTTCTAAATAAAAAGAAAGCTAGCCTAGTCAATGGTAAAGTTCCTGCTAGTCAGTTACCTTCTTATGTTGATGAGGTACTAGAATTTGCAGGACGAGATAGTTTTCCTACCGAGGGTGATAAATCAAAAATATATGTTGATACTACCACTGGTTCTTCATATCGCTGGGGTGGTACAACTTATTTTACTATTGATAATTCAAGTTATACAAAAGAGGAAATAGATAATAGATTTAAAGCTATTGAAAATCAATTAAATCAAAAAGCCGATTTAGATGACATCAATGGTTTATTGACTAATACAAAATCTAATATTGGTATAGTTTCATTGCGAGACATGAATCCTGTAATTCGTCCACTTAAAGTTATTACGGCGCCTAATGCTATTATTCAAAAATATGGTAGAAATTTATTACCAAGCGATTATCAATTTACTACTACTACCATTAACGGTATAACATTCACAAATAATAATGATGGTACAATTACTGCTAATGGCATTGCAACCGATGATATTCAATATCCATTTAAATCTGGTTTATTCCCCGCGGCTGGTAAATATGCAATTTCTGGTGCGCCAAAAGATCACGCTAGTGAAACAACGTATTATTTATATGTCACTGATGGAGAAGATTTCTTGACCTAGGGCAGTAGTGACATTTGGTTAGAATGTCAAAAAAATGCTAAATATACAATAGGTATTGGTATTAAAAAGGGATATACTGTTAATAATTTAGTATTCAAACCATAGATTGAGCATGGTCAACGAGTAAGTACATACCAACAATATAAAGAACCTATTACACATCAAGCTGATGCTACAGGTAATATTGTGTCTATTAATAGCGAAAATGATATAATTACACTTATTTCACCCGATAGTAATAATATTACCGTATCTTATTATCGTGATTTAAATAAAGCAATTTCTGACTTACAATACTATCTATCGTTTGAAACATTATAATAAATAAAAGGGACTAGTTCTTATTGAGCTAGTCCCTTATTTTTTTTGATTTTATAAAAAAATTATGGTATAATATTTATAGTAAAAGTAAAAGGAGGAAAAATAAATGGTCAAGCAACATCTTGATGACATTATTCCTGTGCTTAAAAATAATTATAATTATCCAGCTGATAATATTTTAGGCATCTTCTTGCAAGGTAGTCAGAATTATGGACTTGATTATGAGGGTTCAGATGTAGATACTAAGCTAATAGTTGTTCCGACATTGAAAGATATTGCGATGAATAATAAGCCTATTTCAACTACGTATGTGCGGCCGAGCGATTCCGCGCACACTGACCTAAAAGATGTGCGCCTATACATGGAAACATTCAAAAAAGCAAATATTAATTTCGTTGAGATATTATTTACTGACTATAAATATGTTAATGAATATTATCTTCCTGAATGGAATGAGCTAGTTAAAAACCGTGAGGCTATTGCACATTACAATCCTGCGCGAGCTGTTAAAGCAATGGTTGGAGTTGCCCTTGAAAAATACCATGCACTAGAGCATCCTTATCCTATTGCCGCGAAGGAGATAGAAGAATTTGGTTATTCGGCTAAGCAGCTACATCATCTAGCTCGTGTCACATATTTTATGGAAGATTATTTGGCAGGTATTGATTATAAAGATTGCTTGAAGCCAGATGAAGAAGTTAAGGAAATTCTCATGCATCTCAAAACAACACATATGCCACTGGAAGAAGCAAGGGTATTAGCCCAAAGATATCTTGTAAAAATAAAAAATATGGAAAAAGAAGCTATGAAAAAGTATGATATCAATGTTTCTGATAAGGCTGTATTAGATTTATTCGATACTATACAATATCAAATTATAGAAAAAGGACTGAGGAAGGAGATAATTACAAAATCATGACGTATTTTATTACAGGTGATAAACACGGAAATTTTGAGGATGTATTGCTGTATTGGCCTAGTGAAATTACGCAGAACCCCAATGCCGCAGTCATTATACTTGGCGACGCCGGAGTAGATTATTATCTGAATAAACGCGACTATTTTCTTAAAGAAACGATAGCCAAGCATACCAAGTGCATCTTCTATTGTATCCGCGGCAACCATGATTACAATCCTACTAAACTTCCTAATATTACTTGTTCTTACGATGCGACTATCCAGGGTAATGTATGGTATGATTCAGATTTTCCAAATATTAGATATCTAACCAATGGCATCTATTATTTTAATAGACATAAAACCCTTATAATAGGCGGTGCTTATTCAGTTGATAAATATTATCGTCTTGAAAATGGATGGAATTGGTTTGAGGATGAACAGCCAAATCAAGAGGAGAAAGATGCAATATTTAATCTTATTACAGATAATAGAGAATTTGACCTTGTACTTACCCACACTTGTCCTTATGAGAATCGACCTACCGACGCCTTTCTTCCTTTTATTGACCAGAGCACTGTTGATAATTCAACCGAGCATTTCTTGTCAGAAGTAAAATCAAAAATTAAATTTAATAAATATTGTTTTGGTCATTTTCATCTAGACCGTATTGAACCCGATGACAAATTTATTCAATACTATCACGGATTTGATAATATTGAAGATGTCCTGCATGATGAAAGTAGCCAGCCTACAATAAATGAATGGAGGAGAACCCATAATCAATGACAAATCTTGATAAAGAACTAATAAATTATTTGCCTAGTAATTCACCAACTGTGCAATATATGCTAGATGAAATTAAAAGACAAGATGAAAATATAGAACTAATTGCAAGTGAAAATTTTGTAAGCGATGCTGTGCGGGCAGCCTGTGCGAGCGTGTTTACAAATAAATATGCGGAAGGATATCCGGAACATGTAACACGCATTTCTGGGCGCAGCGGAAGATATTATGGTGGTTGCGAAAATGTGGACAAACTTGAAGAATATTGTTGCAATAAATGGCGCGATGTATTTCAGACCGATTACCATGTAAATGTACAGCCGCACTCAGGCTCACAGGCTAATGCGGCGATGTATATGGCGCT
>JALFMW010000377.1 GCA_022782605.1 Clostridium sp.
CTCCATATATATTTCCAGGACAACTCGGATGGAGTCCTGCGGAAATTCGTACAGTATGGCATAGAACTAACAATCCTAATTTCAAAGTTAAAAGAGTATTTGAAGGAAGGTGGGATGCTAAAGAGCATGGGGCGCCAAAGAATGGATTGTGGGTATCAGAGAAAAAAGATATTGGGTTTATGAATGATAGACCAATATTAATATAGCTTCAATAGATTCTTAAGAAGCCAATGGTATAGATTGGAGATATTCCTGCCAAAGGTAAAAATAAACTACGCAACCATATACTTAGAGAAGCTGAATAGTCTAGAGCAGATGCAGTTAAGTTTTAGGGAATTAAGGATAATAAAGCTTCTAACCAGAATGTTACATTTATCTTTGATCCTGTTGCTTCTACCACAATTCCTCCGAAAGAAATGAGAGCATTTAAGGAATAGATAACTAAGCTAACACCATAGTAGATAGGATAGGAAGCTAAGGAAGGTGTTAGAGATGTAATGATGTGGTATAGAAGTCCACAGTGGGAAACTAGGGCGGCTTCGCGAGGATTGACCTAGGATGAAATAAAAGCCTTTCAGGACTTACAAGGAAAAGTTTTGTCTTAGAAACTCCCTATGGATAATAGATTTGGACCAGTAAACATTATAGTAGAAGATATGGGTAAAGGTGTTTAGGGATACTCCCAATTCTTGCCCAAGAGTATACACACTAATCAATATCCATCTGAACATTTTGTAGCTATATCTAACTAGGCTTCTCATCCCTACTATACAGCAATACATGAAGGAATGCATCACGGTACTTTTAATATTGGTTCGACTGGATGGACTGCACCTCAAATGACTTTATCTCCAATTGAATAGAGTGCCTTAGACAAAGTACTTAGGAATGCCGAAGCTCTTAATGCTAGACTAGAAATAGATCCTAATAAGTTTACTACTTTAATGAATAAACTACAAACTAAATATGGAATGTCTGAAGTGGATGCTAGACATTGGATCGGCAATAGAGTAAAGTATTGGTAGACTCCTCAAGAGTCAAGAGCTAGAGCAGGTGCGGTAAATTAGTACAAAAGAAATCACCCAAATGCATCTGAAGAAGAACTTACTCAAATAGATAATGCTAGATAGATATTTACCAATGAATCTCTTAATAACTTATATGGAAAAACTATAGCATTAGGAATCCCAGTGGCACTGGCTTCCAGTCAGTTAGGAAATGGAGAATGACTTTTCATCTCTTATTAAAGATAATACTTATCTGTTTGATTACATTAAAATAATATTTGCACATAATAATTATTATAGTGAAAAGGTTATTAGGAATAACTTTAAACAAGCTTTAACTCTTTTTAAAGTTTGTCCATGTTTAATGCCCTCTTAGTATGCTTGCTTTTTTAAAGATGGCAAAGAAATAGCACGATGTACTATAGATTGGGCTAATAAAGATGTAAAAAATTATTTAGATAATATTCCATATAATATTGAGATCAATTTAAATGATTTAATATAATGGCTGAATTATTTACAACATTTGAATCGGTATCTCCACCAGATATAGTTACCCCAGATGTGCAATAGAATTATTAGGAAATATAGTTAATGTAGTAGCCTACTTAGGAAGTAGAAGACTCAAATATAGACTGGAGTTTCCTAGACGTACCTGAATAGGACATTCAGGAACCTACTTTTAATTATACTCCCTCTAAATCTGAGAATACCTCTTCTGCAGCTTAGAAAGTAATTAACTAGGCTAGATAGTTCTTAGGTGGAAAATATAGTTGGGGAGGTTCTAGTCCAAGTACTGGATTTGATTGCAGTGGACTTATAAGGTATGTCTTTAATAGTATAGGAATTAATCTTCCTAGGACTGCAGCTTAGTAGGGGAAAGTTGGACAAGAAATTGATCTATAGTAGGCATAGCCTGGAGATGTAATCTGGTTTGGAAGTAAGAATAGTCCTAGTGGTTAGCATATAGGACTTATAAGTAGAATAGATAATGGATAGATATATATTATAGATGCAGCTGGAAAGAAATTAGGAATAGTTGAAAGACTACTTCCGAATCTAAAAATTAAAAGTGTTAGAAGAATCCTAGGAACTATAAACGATAGTCAATTTAGTCAATACGCTTTAAACTTCTTTAAAAATAAAGGATTATCAGATGCTTAGGCTAGAGGAATAGTAGGAAATCTAATGTAGGAAAGCAGGGGAAATCACACTGCAATAAATAAATCTAGTAAAGCCTTTGGGTTGGCACAATGGTTAGGTCCCCGTAAATAGAGGCTCATTCAAAAGTATGGAATGAATCCCACTGTATCATAGCAGTTAGAATTTATATGGGAAGAATTAAATTCTACAGAAAGTAAAGCTTTTTAGAAACTACTTAACACTAATACTATTTCTGACGCCACTAAAGTATTTGCAAAGCACTTTGAAAGAGCTGGTAATAATGAGATGAATATGAATAAACGAATTAAATTTGCATATTAGACGTGAGAATACAATTATAACAATTAAAATTTTGTACAATATGTAGTTAGTTCCAAAAAGACAAATTGGAGGGAATCTTTATAAGATTGATAACACTATGCCTCAAATAACTCAAAGATATGTGGCTCTACTAAATAAAGGTATTCCAGCTTAGGCTGCTTTTGATACAGCCCATTTATCTCTAATAGAAGATGGCAGACCTAATAAATTTTATTCATTTGGTAAAAGAGCAACCAACTTGCAGGATTGGACTAAGAATGCATCTGATTCTTTGACTGTTGGGCGATATAAAAATTTATAGAATGTACAGAACTTTAATCAATTTAAGTAGAAATTAAAATAGAATAGGTATAATAATAGACCTGCATTCTATAATATTGAAATAAATAGAGGTAGAAATAAGGATAAGTAGATCATTAATCAATGGAATAAAGAGTAGGGATTAAATCCAATAGCACAAATATATAATCATAACATTAATTAGGTATAAAATGAGTATGTGGTTGAAAGAAAGTAATCGGCAAAAACATCTTTTATATGCAATTCCTATCGGACTAGTATTTACCATACTAGCTGTATTAGGGTGTGCATTTGGAATGGAATTTAAAGATAAAGAATATGGGAATAAGTTTGATTGGTTAGATATAGCCGCTACTATGATAGGTGGAGCTATAGGACAATTACTGTAGATAATAATTATTCTTATAATATTATGAAAGAATTTCTTAGGTTGATGATTACTTCACATTCTGGCATTAGTAGTAAAAGAGTTTGTGGAGTAATTGGATTCCTTATTATTATTTTCGTATTAGTCTATTGTACAATATCTTCTATTCAAGCCCCTCTAATGATAGAGCCTTTTATATATGCAGTATGTTTATTACTAGGAATAGATTCAGTAACTGGAATTTGGAAAGGTAAAATGAATGATTAAGTTTTAGAGGGGTGGTATTGCAGTATAGGATAATACTAGGGTTATTAGAAAACATCCTCTAGCTTTTCGACTTACTAAAGAACAGTAGGCTAGAATTAGGTAGAGAAAATTATAGGAAGCTGCTAGAAGAAATCAAGCAGTAATCTATGATGCAGACAAAGCCAAATACTATTAGAATATGTAGAACTTCTATAACAATAACTTCTTTGGATATGGAGTGTTTGGAAATCAAACTCATTATGACCCTTCTAAAGAAGAGGATTAGAAGAAAATATAGTCTAATTTTAATTATGCTAAAGATAATGTAAAGAACATAGGAACCTCTCTTATAACTGTAGGACCTGCAAGTTCTTTTAAAGGTGTTTTACCTTCTGTTTCTAGAAGAGTTACAGTAAGTAAGTTATCCGCCTTAACTCCTTATAAAATAGGATAGGGTTCAGAAGCCCTTGTAATAAGAAATTCTCCTACTACAGTAGGAAAAATAACTTAGGTTGGAAGTGGTGAAATGTTGAAAAGGAATGTAATTCCAAACTCACTTCCTCTAAAGTTTGTGGGATATGTAAGAGATGGATCTAAAAGATTTCCAACTTTCATTTAGAAGAAAGTAAAAGTCCTTAGTGAAAAGACTTTTCCAAAGTATGTTGGTAAACTGGATAAAGCTATGTAGAAAAGTGGTTTTAGAAAAGTCAATGATCCAAATGTACAGTATAGAGCATATACCAATGGTACTATAGTAGTTGATGATGTATCTCCTGGAAATGTAGGATTAACTTTCTTTAAAAAGCCTAAACTATTGGATTTTAATCTTCAAACTGTCCCAAGTTGGACTAGTTAGGGATTTACTCTTAAAAATGGAGGTAAATTTAAATCTTAATAGTTTTTAACAATATTCTATTTTTGATTTTTAGAAGGAGAATATATATTTGCTATGTAATCAAATAAGCAAAATAACATGGATAAAACTATTAATTTTAACGAACTTCCAGACCTTACGAATATATTAGGTTTATGTATTCCAGACGGAACTGTAGAGACATTTGAAAGTGATGATTTAAAATGTCATTTGGAAAAAGATAACGGTCATCTTAAAATAGAGATTGAAGCTAATATCCCTGAACAAGATGGAGAATTTGATGATTCTTCCACTAAGAAAATTGTTGAGGAATATAAAGAAGGAATTAAAGCTCTTGATGATGATTTATTTGTAGAAATAGTGGACGAGCTTAAATCTAAATTGGATTTAACTAGATTTAATGAACTTCTTGATTTAGAAAGCTTTGATAAAGACCAAGCACAAGAGGTGGAAAAAATGATTGATATTTCTACAGACATTATTTGTTTGCATCTTCAGCATAAAATTCAAGGTATGGTTGAACTTTATGAAAAGTTTTAATTTTAAGGTTGGCTACTCCTTTTAAAAAGTAGCACTTATTGCCCTATGGTGTAATGGTTAGCACAGCGGTCTCTAAAACCGCACGTTTCAGTTCGAATCTGAGTGGGGCGACCAATTAAAAATATGTATTATGAGAAGTGAATTAATGAAATTGATTAAGTCAGGTAGATTTCCAAATGAAAAGAATAGAGTTTGGACTATGTGCCAAGTTGCATTGCATATGGCTACCCTAGCTGCTGATGAGGCAGAGAAACTAAAACTAACAGATGAACAATTCTATATTAATTTTGAAGATGCACTTAATATTTTATCTGTTAGAGATCATTCTGGCAATCCAGAACAAGTTAAAGAATTTAAGGAAACAATTGAATCATTTGAAGCTGATCCAGAGTAATCTGGGTTAGCTTTTTTTTT
>JALFMW010000386.1 GCA_022782605.1 Clostridium sp.
GGTTTTATCTTCTGATAATGCCTTATCATTTATAAAAAAATATGAAGATATTACAAATATCTCTTCATATAAAAGTAATTTATACAGATTGCTTGAAAATAAAGCTAAAATAGATAACGATATAATCCTTACTTTAAACAAAATTCTAGATTATTCTGATAGACTTGAAGTTATAAATCCCTTAGTTCCAATACAGTTTACTGTAGAATCTCACTGTAAATGGATAGGTAAAACTGCTGCAGAAACTAAGTTTTGGCAAAATACCGGAGCAACAATAGTTGCTATTAAAAGAGGAGATGAATTAATTATTTCTCCTGGTCCATATATTGTTTTCATGGAAAATGATATATTATTAGTAGTTGGTGATAGATATATCTATAATTCAGTACCAACTTTCTTATATGATTAAGTAGCTTATATTAAAATAAGGCATATGGAAAAAGGCTTACTTTTTACATATGCCTTATTTATTATTCTTCGTCTTCTCTAGCCCAATCAAGAGCTCTAGAAACTGATTTTTTCCAACCTTTATATAGTTTATTTCTTTTTTCTTCCGTCATATTCGGTGTAAAGTATTTATCTATCTTGTAATTATTTCTTATACTATTAAGATCTTCATAAAATCCTACTGCTAAACCTGCCAAATATGCCGCTCCAAGTGCTGTTGTTTCAACAATTTGAGGTCTATCTATTGTAACATTAAGAATATCTGATTGGAATTGCATCAAGAAGTTATTTTTACTTGCTCCTCCATCAACTCTTAAATCTTTAAGTAAAATATTTGAATCTTCCTCCATAGCAGAAAGTACATCCTTCGTTTGATACGCAATCGATTCTAACGTGGCTCTAATTATATGTTCTTTTTTTGAACCTCTACTAAGTCCAAGTATCGTTCCTCTTGCATACATATCCCAATATGGTGCTCCAAGACCTGTAAATGCAGGCACAACATATACTCCATTAGTGTCTTCCACTTTTGTTGCATAATCTTCACTGTCAGATGCATTTTTTAACATACGAAGTTCATCTCTTAACCATTGAATAGAGGCTCCTCCCATAAATATACTTCCTTCTAAAGCATAATTAACTTTATTATCTATACCCCATGCTATAGTAGTTAATAATCCATTTTTAGATTTTACAAGCTTTTCACCTGTATTCATAAGTAAGAAGCAACCTGTACCATATGTATTCTTTGCACTACCTTCTTCAAAACATGTTTGTCCAAATAAAGCTGACTGTTGATCTCCTGCACAACCTGCTATTGGCACTTCTTCACCTAAAATATGTACATCAGTTTTTCCGTATATGTAACTTGAAGGTTTTACTTCTGGAAGCATACTTTTTGGTATGTCTAATTCTTTTAAAATATCTTCATCCCACTTTAGTTCATTTATATTAAACATCATCGTTCTAGAAGCGTTTGAGTAATCAGTTACATGTACCTTCTTATTTGTTAATTTCCATATTAACCATGTGTCAACTGTACCAAATAAAAGTTCACCTTTTTCAGCTTTTTCTCTAGCTCCTTCTACATTGTCTAATATCCATTTAACTTTTGTTGCTGAAAAATATGCATCTATTATAAGTCCTGTTTTATCTCTTATTATATTTTCAAGATTTTTTTCCTTTAATTCATCACAAATTTTTGAAGTTCTTCTACATTGCCATACTATAGCATTATAAATAGGCTTACCTGTATTTTTATCCCATACTATAGTTGTTTCTCTTTGATTTGTTATCCCTATTGCCGCTATTTCTTTTGGGTCTATGGATGCCTTCTCAATAGCCTCTCTCATGACACCACTTTGACATCCCCAAATCTCCATAGGATCATGCTCTACCCAACCTGACTGAGGAAATATTTGGCTAAATTCTTTTTGAGAAACAGTTACTATTTCTCCATTTTTATCAAAAACTACTGCTCTAGAACTTGTCGTTCCTTGATCTAAAGCAATTATGTATTTCTTATTCATTAATTTACCTCCGAGGTAGTTTATTATTAAATTACTAATTATAATTATTTTTTTAATAACTTTATTATATATTCATAATATAATTTTTAAAAGAAAAAATATAATTTTAATTTAAGTATGTATAAATCCACATAAAATTTCCTTAGCTCATGTGTAATGACTTTGTTAGTCTATTAATCTGTTATAATTAAAAAAAGATCCCCATCGGCATCTATATTAGAATTCTGACAATTGTATATTATAACATTATATTTTTTTAATACTAGATTTTTATTTTCTATCTTAATAATTTATATGTATTAATAATCTTAAACTTTTTAAAATATATTAATAATTTTAAAACTTATGATTATATTTAATATTAGTATAAGAGGTATACCATATACAAATTTATTATGTTTAGTTTTATGATGAAATTTGTACATTCCAGTCAATAATCCTAAACTGCCTCCCATTAAACAAATTAGAAATAAATTTTTCTCTGGTATTCTATATTTCTTATTTATAGCCTTATGTTTATCAATATACATTATGGAAAACCCAACTAGATTTATTATTATTAAGTAGTATATAAATATTTTCATCTAACTAATCTCATCCACCTTTAAATTATTTACTATATCTTCTATTATACTATAGTTTTCATTATAGTTTTCTTTATTTGTTTGTAAATGAATACGAAAATCCCAATCATCTGTTGAAATTAATATATCTTCATTAAAGATATCCTTATTGTCATATTTAGTAATATATGTAGCTTTAAGAATTGGATATTGTAACTTTTTATTTATCTCACCATTTATTTCTTTATTGTCAGATTTTAAATCATATATTTTTTCATTTTTAATTGCAAGAGGAAAATCAGAATAATTTTTATGTTTCATTCTCTCAAAAGTAAAGTCAAGACTTCCATATTTATAAGTTTGCTTATAATATCCATTATCCTTATTATCTTCACTTACAAATTCTCCTTCTATAAAATATTTGCTCTCACTTAATGCAATCAGATTTACTGATGGTGTATTTTTTCCTTCTTCTACAACTTCCTTACTATTTTTTTCACATCCAACTACTAATAGTAAAATTAGAGATACAATTAAAATACTTATTTTTTTCATTTTACTTCACTCCTTTGTTTAGTACTCCACATTATATATGTATATTGTAACAATTTATTTTTAAAATTCATAAAATAATTTATATAAATTTAATATTAGGGGGCACAAATATGGAATTGCCAATTATAAATAATAAAATGACAAGATTATTTTCATCCTATAGAGCTGAATATCCATCTGCTGTTGCTATAATAAATGGCAGTGAAAGTACTTCCTCAATAAGAGGTGAAGTACTTTTTTATCAATTGAATGATGGAGTATATATTAAAGCATATATTACGGGAATACCTGATACTAATTCTAAAGGAGAACCTACAAGATTTCATGGTTTCCATATACATGAAAATGGAAACTGCTCACAGAATAATACAAATGAAAGTTTCCCTTATACTGGTAATCACTTTAATCCTACTAATGCTGACCATCCTTTTCATGCTGGAGACTTACCTCCTATCTTATCAGCAAATGGCATCGGAATTTTGTCAGTTTTTACAGATGCCTTTAGAGTAATTGATATTATTGAGAGATCCATAATACTTCATGATGGTCCTGATGATTTCACTTCTCAACCATCTGGTATGTCTGGAAATAAAATTGCATGCGGTGTAATAATGCCATATCACTATTAATATTAAAGCCGTACACATATTAAAATTTTTTCTGTGTACGGCTATATTTTTAACTTATATTAAAACTATTCATTTTCCATTTGTTTTTTCAACATTTCAGCAAATTTTTTTTGCTCTTTTCTCTCTTCTTTTTCTAGTTCTTTCATACCTTTATTTATTGCTTTTGCGTATTTTTCAGCTTCTTTTTCATCTTTTTTATATTCTTTGTAGTCATGCTTCATTTCTTTTTTCATCTCATGACCAAGCTCTTTGTCTGTTTTAGTAACTTCTTTTATTTCTTCTTTTGCTTCATGCTTTAATTCATGTTCTAGTTTTCTTTCTTCACGAAGTTCATGTCTATATTCTTTTCTGCCTTCATGATGTTCTTTCATTTCTTCAAATTTATCTCTAATAGTCATTATTATTTCTCCTCTCTATAATAAATACCTATTGATAGATTGTCCCAAATAACAACATCCTATTATTTGTAGTTACTGTATTTAATGTTAATATGAGTTAAAAGGACCATTAATTTTAAATATTATAAATTTTTAAATTGCCATATTCATCAACATATTCTATAACAGACTTATAATTTTCTAAATTTATATTTAAAGTACACATCTTATCATCTTTTTGCCAACTAAGTCTTACTTGATTATCATCAGTATTATGTACCACAAAATCACCATCAAAAGCTTCATAATCATTTCTAAAATCTATAAGTTTTAATAATCTTTTTACAACGTCTTTTTTAACACTTTCAGCAATTTCTTCCATTGTAAAGTTATGTCTATTTATTTCACGACCTTCACCAGTTGCTTTTACATTTTCTTCATCATTTTTACCTGCTAGTAATCCTACATAATATACTTGTGGAATACCAGGAGTGAAAAATTGTATAGCTCTAGCTGCTAAATAAGCATCATCATTACAATCTAAAACGGAATAATATGAGCATCTAATTTGATGAACATCAAAACCATCATCATTTTTATGAGAATCTGAATAAATTAAACTTAAATTAGCACCTCTTTCTAAGCAAACATCAACTATTTTTTGAGCATCCTTTGTTTCTACTAAATCATCTAAATCAGGCTTAACAGGTACACCATCATGACAATCTAACATGGTAAATTGTTTATGAGGACGATTTTTTAAATAGTCACAAAGCTTGTTACTAGATTTATTTATAAGGGTGCTAAGTACCATATATGGTAGTATAAAATCATAAATCCAATTACCATGTTTAGCTAATTTATATTGAGTTTGGTAGTGAGCGTGAACTTCTGGCAATAATTCTATATCTAAAGAAGATGCTAGTTCAGTTATCCAATCTATAAATTCATATATTTCTGGTTCCACAAAGAAACAGCTAGTTCCCAGTTTTTTAGTAATATAACCTACTGCATCAAGTCTTACTATTTTTACATTTTGTTTGCTAAAATTAGTAAGAAATTCTCTAAACAACTCTTTAACAGCAGGAGATTTTATATCTAAATCAATTTGTTCTGATGGAGTTTCTTTTCCAAAAGTAGTCCAAACAGTTTCTTCCTCACCAGTTTCTTCTATTTTAAAAGTAGAATATGGCACATTTCTACGTAAGAACATTTTATCTATATCTTCCCTGACTGGTTTTCCATCATCCCATATTTTATCTAATGTTAAGAATAAATCTGCATATTTAGATTTTCTTCCATGTTTTAAAAAATCTTGGAAAAATTCAGATTTTCTAGATATGTGATTTACCATTAAATCAACTAATACATCATGCTTTTCTCCTATTTTTCTTATATCTTGCCAATCACCAAATTTAGGATCTATTTTAGTGTATGTCAAAGGTGCAAATCCTCTATCTCCTGAAGAAGGGAATGGAGGTAATATATGAATTCCACCCTTAAAAGTATTTGGAAAATAAGTTTCAAGTACTTGATTAAGTGATTTTAAATCTCCTCCTAGAGAATCTGGGTATGTAATTAATTGAACTTTATTTTTTACTGCCATTTTTATTCCTCCAAAATTATAAGTTGTAGATATTTTTTATTTCTTCTATTTTAGGTAAATGAGCAATTGCTCCTGTATATTTTAATTTATAAGCACTAGTTGCAAATCCTAGTTCTAGTGATTTTTTCAAAGTATAGCCTTTTGTTATTCCAGTATAAAAACCTGACCAAAAAGCATCTCCTGCTCCTGTAGTATCAACTATTTCTTTTGCTAGAGTTTCAAATTTTAAAGTTTCTTTTCCATTTGTAACTATGGCACCATCTTTTCCTAAAGTCATAATTACAAGCTTAGCTCCTAAATCTACAAACTTCTTAACTTGATTTTCTGGGCTATCTTCTCCAAACAATCTCTCAGCATCGACTTCAGAAGGTTTTATAATATCAACTTTTTTTATAATATTTTTTATATATTCTATACCATCATGGTCTTTCTCCCATATCATAGGATGATAATTAGGATCAAAACCTATAAGAATATTATTTTTTCTTCCTT
>JALFMW010000008.1 GCA_022782605.1 Clostridium sp.
AGAAAAGAAAGAATAAGAGAAAATCAGGCAAAATATACTTTTGATGATATGGTTGGTAATTGTAACTCTTTAGTAAAAAATATAAAGCTAGCTAAAAAAGTAGCAAAAACAAATTCTACTGTATTGATTCAAGGAGAAACTGGTACAGGAAAAGAAGTACTAGCACAAGCTATACACAATGAATCAGAAAGAAGAGATTATCCATTTATCGCCATAAACTTTGCAGCTATACCAGAGAACTTAATAGAAAGTGAACTATTTGGATATGAGGATGGAGCATTTACAGGAGCTAGAAAAGGTGGAAAAGAAGGTTTATTTAAGAAAGCCCACAAAGGAACTATATTCCTTGATGAAATAGGAGATGCATCTTTATATTTACAATCTAGATTGCTAAGAGTACTTCAAGAAAGAGAGATAACACCAGTTGGTAGTACAGAAACTATTCCCATAGATATTAGAGTAATAGCAGCAACTAATAGAGAATTGTTGGAAGAAGTTAAGCTTAAAAATTTTAGAGAAGATTTATATTATAGATTAAATGTTATGCCTATGTATTCCATTCCTCTGAGAGAAAGAAAAACAGATATAAAGTTATTATTGCAATACTATTTATTTAAAATTACGAAAAATAAAAATCTAGATGAATTTTTTACAAAAGAAGCTATTGAGTTGCTAATTAATTATAGTTGGCCAGGAAATATTAGAGAACTGGTCAATATTGTGGAATATGTATCTACTATAAAAGAAAACAATATAAAAATAGATGTTACATATTTGCCTAAATATATTACTGAAAGTTTCAATACTACGGTTTTAGATGAAGAAGAAAATCATGACTTATTAAATGAAAAAGAAATATGGGTATTAAATAAAATTTATAAATATGAAGGTATTGGAAGAAGAACATTATCCTTATTATCAGAAGAAGAAGGAATTAATTTAGGAGAAGGTAAAATAAGAAGTATAATGTCAAAGTTAAAAAATAAAGAATATATAGAAATAAACAAAGGATTAAAAGGGACAAAAATATTAAAAAAAGGGCTAGAAATTATAAAATAGGGATAAAAAGGGATGTTTATTTGATAAAATATCCCTTTTCTTTTTTTACTATTAAAAAAGCGAAATTCAATACTAAGGTGAGAAAACGAATATTACCTTAAATAAAAATTCGGAAAATTCAATTTACCTTATATTATAAAGTTATAAAAAAATTTCTGAGAATCAAAAAGTTGGCATGATAATTGCTAAATATTTATATGTAGAGAAATTTAAATATTTAGATGAAAGGTGAATTGATTATGAAAGAATTACAAAAGAAAAAGCCAACATTGGCACAAGCATTAACACCAATAATATTTATGGTGGTGGCATTAGCATTAGGTTATGGAGTTTTTAAAATAAAAGCGGAGCCAATTATAATTTGTTCAGCATTTATTGCAGGAATTATAGCTCTTAGATTAGGTTATACATGGAACGATATGCAAAAAGCAATAGTAGATAAAATAGCAAGCGCACTTCCAGCTACATTAATTTTATGGAGTGTTGGTTTATTAATAGGATCATTAATGTTCTCAGGAGCAGTTCCAATGATTATATACTATGGAGTTCAAATGATAAATCCTAAGTTTATATTAGTTACAGCATTTTTATCATCAGCAATACTTGCAATAGTAACAGGTACATCTTGGGGATCAGCAGGAACTATAGGTGTTGCCATGATGGGAATTGCAGGAGGACTAGGAGTATCATTACCAGCGACAGCAGGGGCTGTAGTTTCAGGAGCATTCTTTGGAGATAAATTATCACCACTTTCTGATACAACAAACTTAGCACCAATGGCAGCAGGAAGTGAATTATACGAACATATAAAACACATGCTTTACACCACTGTACCAGCTGCACTATTAGCAATGGTTGTATATTTATTTGTTGGATTTAGTGCATCAGGAGATTTAGTAAGACCAGAGTCAGTACAACTTATGATGGATCAACTAAATACTATGTTCAACTTTAACATAATATTACTTTTACCATTTGCATTAGTAATATTAGGTTCAGTTAAGAAATGGCCAACAATTCCTACAATGTTAGGAACAAGTTTATTAACAGTAGTTTTAGGAGCTATGATTCAAGGATTTAATATAGTAGATGGATTCACATCTTTAATTTCAGGATTTGATATAGTAATGACTGGATTTACTGGAACACCAACAGAAGAAGTAATTAAACTTATAAATAGAGGTGGAGTTGTATCAGTAACAAGTACGACAGTTCTTATATACTGTGCAATGGGATTTGCAGGTATAGTAAGTATGTCAGGCATGTTAGATGTTGTTTTAGATTTATTAATGTCAAAAGTAAAATCAACTGGAGGAATAATAATTTCTACAATAGTATCATGTTTTACAGTTGCTTTTGTAACAGGTAGTTCATATTTATCAATACTTGTTCCAGGAGAATTATTTAAAGAAGTTTACCCTAAGAAAAATCTACATCCTAAAAACTTATCTAGAACTCTAGAAGATTCAGGAACAGTTTTAGTACCTCTAATACCATGGTCAGCAGCAGGTGCATATATGACTGCAACACTGGGAGTAGATACACTACAATACTTACCATGGGCAATACTAAACTACTCAGGAATAATATTTGCCATAATATTTGCAATTACAGGATTTGGTATAGCTAAATTGGATAAAAATGAAACTAAAGAAGATAAAAAAGCTGTTTAAATAAGGAGATAAATAGTTATGATACTGATAAAAAATGTAGAAGTGTATTCACCTAAGTATAAAGGAAAAAAAGACGTTTTTGTAAGTGGTGGAAAAATCTCTTTAATAGAAGATAAGATAAATTTTGATAGTGAAAAAATAAAAATTATAGATGCTAGAGGGAAAATACTTACACCAGGATTTATAGATCAACATGTTCATATAACTGGTGGAGGTGGTGAAGGAAGTTTTAAAACTAGAGCACCGGAAATAACATTAAGTAAGTTAACTAGTGGAGGAATTACAACTGTAGTAGGACTTTTGGGAACAGATGGAACTACTAGAAGTGTAGAAAACTTAGTTGCCAAGGCAAAAGCTTTAAAAGAAGAAGGAATTACAGTATTTGCTCATACAGGTTCTTATGAATATCCAACTGTAACACTTACAGATTCAATAAAAAAAGATATATGTTTTATAGAGGAAATAATAGGAGTAAAATTGGCATTATCTGACCATAGAGCACCAAATGTTAGCAATTTGGAATTACAAAGAGTGGCATCTGATGCAAGAGTTGCCGGAATGTTAAGTGGAAAAGCTGGTATTGTGGTACTTCATATGGGGGATGGTAAAAAAGGTCTACAACCAGTTAGGGAAATATTAGAAGAAACTGAAATACCAATGAAAACTATAAGACCTACTCATGTTAATAGAAGAGAAGAATTGTTAGAAGAAGCTTTTGATTATGCTAAAGCAGGAGGAAAAATAGACTTAACTTGTGGAATAAAAGAACATTTAACTCCAGGTAAATGTATAAAAAGAGCTTTAAAAGAAAATGTACCAAGTGAAAATATAACAATCAGTTCTGATGGATATGGAAGCTGGTCAAAATATGATGAAGCAGGAAATTTAGTTAAAATGGGAGTTTCTAGTGTATCTAGTTTACATAAGGAATTCAAAGAGATGGTGCAAAATCTTGAATTTACTGTGGAAGAAGCTTTATCTTATGTGACTTCAAATGTTGCAAAAGGATTAGAAATTTACCCTAGAAAAGGATCTATAGAATAAGGTTCTGATGCAGATTTACTGCTATTAGATGAAAATCTTGATATAGATACAGTTGTTGCAAATGGAAGAGTTATGATTGAAAATAAGGAAATATTAGTTTACGGATCTTATGAACAAATTTAA
>JALFMW010000063.1 GCA_022782605.1 Clostridium sp.
TATTGCACAAAAAATTTTTTCTTTTTTGTACAATTTGACTATTGCATTTTGGGTGAGTCTGTTAGGCAACAACTTCATTTATAGTTGCGGGAACTCGCTCTAGGAATGACAAATGTAGTTTTTCGCTCTCAAAACTACGAATTAAGTTTGTAATATGCAATTCGGCGCGCCTCGAATGCCCGCGCGCCGCCTAAAAATATAGTTTATAAATAAATTTACAAATGTAATTTATAGTTTAAATTTAAAAAATAAATTGAACTACTAATGTAGTTCAATTTATTTACTTCGTTTTAAAGTGTTAAAAAATATATATTTAAGATAATCAATGCTAACTGACAAACGTAGTTATTCACATGAGTTTTATTATGGATATTGATACCAATACATAAAATGCAATTTGCAATTCCTAATAGTGGTGCCCATGAATACCCCATTAACACAAAAGCTACATTTAAAATAGTAATTAAAGTTGTAATATCCCAAATTTCAAAAATATATTTATCCTCAGTAATACTAAAAAATTCTTTCATTATGCGATACCTCTCTCCTTTAATATTCTTGAAGTTGTAAAAACTTTTCATCTCTCTCATCTCTAGTTTTAAACCAAATAACATGACCTGTAATTGTTCTGATACAATATCTCATTCCTTCTACTGTTAAGATTTCAAAAATAGTTGCCATTGTTTTTTACCTTACACTTTAAAGTGTTCCTTTCCTTTACTTTATGTATTTATTATATCATTGTTTCTTTTATTTGTCAATACTTTTTTTTAAATTTTGTAAGTATTTTTTTCTTCAATACCATTACCAAAATCTGTTACTGTTGTAAAAGTGTTTGCATTATCTCTAACTTTTAGCATAGTGCAATTATCACACTCAACAACTCTCATAAAATGTTCACAATAACCATTTTCTACCAATACCTTTTTCGCATTTTCAATATTCATTCCTTTTACTTTATTAAAAATTTCTGTTCTCATAATTTTTACCTTTAAGTCTTTGTGACTTCCTTTCCTTAACTTTTCTTTATTATAGCACTGTTTCTACTATTTGTCAATACCTTTTTTAATTTTTTTTATTTTTTTTAATTCTTTACCTCATTCTTTCCTTAACTTTTCTTTATTATAGCATTATTTATTTTATCTGTCAACAATAAAATTGCACAAAATCTTTTGTCTATTTTGCACAATAGATTTAGGAGTATCTTGAGATATTCCACGATGTGCTTTTACATTTTAAAATTTACGAACTACATTTTTAGGAGCCAATTAGGAGTGAAACTACGTTTTTCGTTTTACATTTGTAAATAAAAGTAGCGGACTTCCGCTACTCTATCTTTACTATTGTATCATCTGTTTTATCAGAAGTACCTTGGTTATCTAATGTAATAATATATCTTCCATACATTTTTAAGCTATCATCTTCAACTTCCCAAATATTACCTTTTATATCTGTTAGCTGTTGAACTTCACCTTGTATAGAAGTAACTTCTGCACTTATCTGATACAATTGAGTTGTTGTATCTTTTTGTGCTACACTTATTACAATAGCAAACACTATCAATAATCCTGCTAAAAATAAATTAAATATTGCCTGTCTTTCTTTATTCATTCTTTTATACCTCTCTTTCTTATTATAGCGAAGTGGTTACATTGTAACCACAACACCCTCTTCACACTCAAGTCTTTCTTTCTGTTCTTTTGTTAAGAAAACTCTCTGTGCTAAAACTACTGTTTCTCCAACCATCCATTCTACTAAGTACATCATTTCTTCTTACCTTATCACACTCTAGTGTGTTCCTTTCCTTTATCTTATGTACTTAGTATAACTCTTTATACTCTATTTGTCAACAGTTTTTTATAAAAATATTGCACAAATAAAACGCCTTTATTTGTGCATTATGCACAAAGTTATTTTATACATTTTATAATGATTAACAATGACATTGATAGTTCTATTATACAGTCTTTTTACTTTATCTTTTGATGTTATTAGTAATTACATTTATAGGATCATTCAAGCAACTCTTTTTTCTTATTTTCTCAAAAGTAAAAATTACAGATGTAGTTACTACCTGCAGTTCGGCGCAGCCCGATTGCCGCCGCGCCAGTGTCGATTATTATTCTTGTGGATATTCTCTTAACTTTACTCTTGTGTATTCATAAGCTTTAAGATCTGATGTTCCCCAGTACTTCTTCATACATATCTTCTTTATTCCTTCTATCTTAATAGCTTCTCTTTGTGTCTTATTCAATAGAAGATTATCATTGTTCTCTTGATGTCTACTTACTATTGTTGATATTGGTTTATATTTATTATCTTTATGAAAGATTGTTACTTGATATTGTTTAATCATTATATTGTCACTCTTTCTTTGTTAATCTTATTGTCGTTATGTTGTATTGATGTTTATCTATTGTTTATCTTGTTTGTTTGATAGAGTTATGCTTTGTTGATTAAGCTTGTTTTACCCCGCATGCCTACACAGTGTTGGTACATTCATTTCGCGGCAAGGTACAGACCGTACTCAAATAAATGGGCGGGGTGTATTTCGGGAAAAAAATTATTTTAATGAGGTAATTTGATTTTGCCTCCCCCAATCTCTCTCCAAAAGTTTTTTAGTTTTCAAAATACGATAAAAGTTTCCTCTATCAAATACGATATTTAAGGAAAAATACTTCCTCTCATTTTTTCATTCTTTTTGAATAAAATATTATATAAGCAACCCGCATAACTACTTTTCGATCGTTGACTGTTCCCATTCTTCTACTCTTTGTTTTAAAAATTTCGCTGAATAGCTTTCTCGCTCCGCCGCTAAAAACTTACTACTATTATTTACATCTTGATAAAATTCAATTACTACGTTATAGCCGCCCGCCAGCCGCAATAAAGAAAAATAAACTATTTGATACTGTTCATGTTTTTTCTGAAGCCATCTTTCCATTCTTTTGCGGCAAGACTTAAATTTAAGATTGTTTAACATTAAATTCATACCCCTCTTCCCAAGCTCCTTTATTCTTTAAAAATGCTTCAATTTTAAAAGTTAAAAAAGATACAGGCTCACTTTCTTTAAACTTAAAAAATTTAGTTGCATAAAC
>JALFMW010000104.1 GCA_022782605.1 Clostridium sp.
AGAATATAACAAAATGCTTATATCTCAAGCAAAAAATGCAAATGAGATAGTGCAAGAAAAGATAATAACAATATCTGTTTATAAGAAAAATGTCGAAGAAGCTCGAAATTATTTTAATAGAGCAGGTAGTGAATTGATAAGCAGATTTAATACATTAGGTTCAAAATGCGTTGAATTAGATGCAAAAGAAAGATTAAGAATAGCACACGACTTTTATAGAACAGGAGAAGAAACTTCTTTTAGGTTTGATATACACGAAACAATGAAAAAAGGTCATAATTTCAAAGATTTTATTTGTCCTGATACAGTAGAATTGGAAAGAGATTACTTTAAAATGGGAGATAGATATGGGAGAGTATTATTCTTAAAGGAATATTCTAGTTATATCAATGATGATATGGTAACAGAGCTTACAGACTTAAATAAAAATATGATGTTATCAATAGATGTTATTCCAATACCAATGGACGAGGCAGTAAAAGAGGCAGAAAATCGTAGATTAGGTGTAGAAACTAATATTACAAACTGGCAGAGAAAACAGAATGCTCAAAATAATTTTTCTGCAATAATACCTTATGATATGGAACAACAAAGAAATGACTCAAAAGAAATGTTAGATGACTTGACTATTCGTGACCAAAGAATGTTTTTAGGAGTTATTACAATGGTAATAACAGAAGAATCAAAAGAAAAATTAGAAAGTGTGACAGATGCAATTTTAAAAATAGCTAGTAAAAATCTATGTCAGCTTGGAATATTAAGATTTCAACAATTAGATGGACTTAACACAGTATTACCGTTTGGAGTTAGAAAAATAGATGCAGTAAGAACTTTAACTACTGAAAGTTTAGCAGTATTTATGCCATTCAAAGTGCAAGAAATTAGGCACGAGAATGGTATTTTTTATGGTCAAAATGCTATTAGTAAAAATATGATTATTGCAGATAGAAGACAGCTTTTAAATGGAAACTCATTCATTTTGGGAGTATCTGGTAGTGGTAAATCATTTGCAGGAAAGCAAGAAATAACTTCAATAAGATTACGAGATCCAAATGCAGACATTATTTTAATAGACCCAGAATCCGAATATGCACCACTTGTTAAATCTTTAGGTGGAGAGGTAATTAAAATATCAGCAGTAAGTAATAATCACATAAATGCAATGGATATGAACTCTCAATATGGAGATGGAGCAAATCCAGTAATATTAAAATCTGAATTTATATTATCTTTGTGTGAACAACTAATTGGTAGTGGAAATCTCGGACCGAAACAAAAGTCAATAATTGATAGATGTACTGCTAATGTTTATAGAGTATTCCAACAAGGCAATTATCAGGGAATACCACCAACTTTGCAAGATTTTAGGGAAGAACTATTGAAACAACCAGAAGATGAGGCAAAAGAAATAGCACTTGCAATAGAATTATTTACAAATGGTTCTTTAAATACATTCGCTATGAACACTAATGTAAATACATCTAATAGTTTGATATGCTATGATATTTTAGAGCTAGGAAAACAATTACAACCAATAGGAATGTTAGTAGTATTGGATTCTATATTGAATAGAATTACTGCTAATAGAACAAAAGGAAAGAATACATATATTTTTATTGATGAAATATATTTATTATTTCAATATGAATATTCTGCAAATTTCTTATTTACACTTTGGAAAAGGGTTAGAAAATATGGAGCTTTCTGTACAGGTATAACACAAAATGTTGAAGACTTATTACAAAGTCATACTGCTAGAACTATGCTTGCAAACTCTGAATTTATAATAATGCTTAATCAAGCAAGTACAGATAGAATTGAACTTGCAAAATTATTAAATATATCAGATTTACAGATGAGCTTTATAACAAATGTAGGAGCAGGAGAAGGACTTATAAAAGTAGGTTCATCATTAGTTCCTTTTGTTAATAAATTTCCAAAAAATACAGAACTATATAGGCTGATGACAACTAAACCAGGAGAGTCTTAATGAATAAAATATATAGTTTGGTTTTAATACTACTAATAGTTATTTTAGCTATTAGTAGTTATTTTTTTATAAAAGAAATTGCAGAAAATAAGAAAGAAAATGAATTGTTTGAAGAATTGCAGGAAGTAGTGCAGGAAGAAGAAAAAACGACCGCCCAAAATCAAATTACAGACAATTTAAAAAATGAAACAAGTAATTTATCATCTAAAAATGTTGGAAATTACAATTTAGAAAGCATTTCCAAAATAAATGCAGACATAATTGGGTGGCTTAAAATTGATGGAACAAATATAAATTATCCTGTTATGCAAAATGGAGATTTCTATCTTCATAGAAATGTTTATAAAAATTATTCAAGTAGTGGAACTCCATATTTAGCAGAGCATTGTAATTTGAAAACAAGTGATAACTTAATTATATATGGTCATCACATGAAGAATAGTACAATGTTTTCTAATTTAGATAATTACAAGAATTATAATTATTATAAGAACCACAAATATATTAAGTTTTATACATTAGAAGATAATAAAACTATTAAAAATGATTATGAAATAGTATTTGCATTTAAAACAGTTGCTTATTCTGATAAAGGCTTTAAATATTATAATTATACAAAGTTTTATGATGAAAATGATTTTAATTCATTTGTAGAAAAATGTCGAAATTATGAGTTTTACAATACAAATGTCAAAGTGAATTATGGAGATAAGCTAATTACATTATCTACTTGTGAATATTCACAAAAGAATGGAAGAATGGTAATTATAGCAAAGAAAATATAAAAGTCTGGAGGTGGTATAAATGCCAGATATAAAGTTAAAAGAAAAAAGTATAATAAAACAATTAGATAAAAAAGTAGTACAAACACAAAACTTTAAAAACAATTTAGTAACTACAAAAGAACGATTAAATGAATTTACATCAAAAGAAGAAAATACTTCAGCAGAAAATTATGCAAGTAATCATATTCAAAATGATATAAGTTATCTATCAAGAAAAGGTGCGACAAAGAGTAATGAAATAGGGAAAAAATCATTAGAAAATACAAAACAGAATATCATAAAAAGTAAAGAAAAAATATCAAACATTAAATCTAAAATAAAACAGAAGAAAGCACAGCAAATTAAAAATGCAGTAAAAAAACGAACAATAAAGAATGGAACTCAAAAAAGCATTAAATATGCAAAGAATGGAGCTAAACTTACTAAAAAAGGAATAAAAACATCTGAACAAGTTGCTAAAAATAGTGCAAAAGTGGCAAAACAAAGTTTTAAAGCAAGTAAAAGAGCAATAATGATTGCTAAAAGAACAGCACAATTAACTATAAAAGCAGTTAAGGTAACTGTGAAAGCAACAATAGCAACAGTAAAGGCAATAATTGCTGCAACAAAAGCTATTATTTCTGCAATAGTTGCAGGAGGTTGGGTAGCAGTTGTAATTATTTTAGTAATAGCTTTAATTGGAGGATTTGTAGCTGCAATTTTTAATAGTGATGGGGATGCAGATTATGATACCTCACAAATTCCTAATAGTGAAATAGTATTAGTTGCAAAAGCACAGATAGGAAATGAGGGAGGAGATAAATTTTGGAAATGGTATGGATTTGAAGAACATGTACATTGGTGTGCTTGTTTTGTGAGTTGGTGTGCAAACGAATGTGGTTACATAGATAAAGGTATTATTCCTAAATTTGCAGGGTGTGTTAATGGAATAGAATGGTTTAAAGAAAAAGAACAATGGCACGATAGAGGAGAAAGTTATTATCCAATAGTTGGAGATATAATTTTTTTCGATTGGAAAGATGAAAATGGTAATCAAGATGGGACAAGCGACCATGTTGGAATTGTAACAAGAACAGATATTACAAATAGAAACATTTATACAATAGAAGGAAACACAAGTAACAAATGTGCTGAAAGAATGTACTCTTTTGATGATGTTCAAGTTATGGGGTATGGTAGTCCTAAATATGAATAAAAATAGTATCAAGTAAGGTATATAAAACTTTGCTTGATACTATTTACTTTTTTGCTTTTTTATGATACAATGCAAAAAATCAAGGAGGAATATATGTTAGATAATATAGAAGTTTTATATCATAGCAGTATAAGAATTAACAAAGAAAAAATAATTTATATAGATCCATTTAAAATAGATAGAAATTTTAATGATGCAGATATTATTTTTATAACACACGACCACTATGACCATTATTCTGAAGAAGATATAGAGAAGGTTATAAATGAAAACACAACTATTATAATACCAGAAGAATTATTAACAAAACTGTTAAGAAAAGGCATAAATAAAAATGCAATTATTACAGTAGAGCCAAACAAAGAATATGTGGTAAAAGGAATTAAATTTAAAACAATACCAGCATATAATACAAACAAAACATTCCATCCAAAAGGAAACGATTGGGTTGGCTACATTATTACAATAAATAATATTAGATATTATATTGCAGGAGATACAGACATTACAGAAGAAAATAAAAAAGTAAAATGTGATGTTGCTTTTGTTCCAGTTGGAGGAACATATACAATGGATTTCAAAGAGGCAGCACAATTAATCAACGAAATACAACCTAAAATAGCAATCCCAATTCATTATGGTAGTGTAGTTGGAACAAACCAAGATGCTACAGATTTTGTGAAATTATTGAATCCAAGTATAAAAGGTATAATTTTAATGAAACAATAAATGAAAGAAGGAATGAACAATGCAATTTTCCAATAAAGATATACAACTATTTAATGAAGCAGGAATAAATGTAGAAAATAAGAATTATACAAATGATGAAGTAGAAAGATTTAAAATAAAAGTTACAGATTTTATAATGAGTCAAAGCACAAAAGATATAGAAAAATATAGTAAGAAATTTAGTAGTTTATTATAAGGGATTAGATATGAATAAAGAAGAGATAATAGAATATTGTTTAACATTAGAAAATACATTTAAAGATTGTCCATTTTCAGATGATTTTGAATCTGTTACAATGAAACATTGCAAGAATAAAAAGTGGTTTGCACTAATTATGAATGTCAATAATAAGTTATATCTTAATGTAAAAACAGATCCAAACTATTCTGATATATTAAGAAATACTTATGATTATATAATACCTGCATATCACATGAATAAGGAACATTGGAATACAATTATTGTAGATGAAAAAGTGGACAAGACATTAGTAAAAGAAATGATAGAACAAAGTTATCAATTAACAAAGTAAAAAGAAAATAGTAATTTGTAGGGAGGAACAATGTCTTTAATAAGTGTAAATAATTTGACTTTTGGATATGATGGAAGTTTTAATAATATATTTGAAAATGTTTCATTTAATATAGATACAGATTGGAAATTAGGACTAATAGGTAG
>JALFMW010000132.1 GCA_022782605.1 Clostridium sp.
GATTCAGATGCTCCTCCGCCAACAGAATCAACAACAAATTTTAATCCCTCTATTTGATAAAGACATCCTACATTTAATTCTGCTTGTACTGATGAAAAGGTCTTATCAGTAATAGCAAAATAAATATAATAATAATCCCAAAAGGTAAATAAAGTATTTTCTTTTAATTTATCTGGTATTTGATATATTGGTTCACATAAACTATATGATCCATCATTTAAAGGAGCCTGCCATCCGAAAGTAATTTTTATTAAGTCATAATTATTTATACTATCAGATAATGTTACAGGAAAATCTCTAGTTGCTCCATTATAAAGTGTTGTAGATTCAATTTTAAAAGTAGAGGTAATTTTACCTCCGCTGCCTTTTATCACCGCACCTTTATAAGTTAAATTTTCATTTTCATCTTCTGCTAAATTATCTAAAATTGATTTATTAATAAAAGAAGCTGATAATAAACCAGTAACATATTTTCTTACATCCACGAATTTCATTTAAGTATCCCTCCTTTTATATCTTATCTTCTTCTATGGCAGCCTCAATTTCGGCATCTGTAATTTCTTCTTCTGATAATTCTATATAAATTTCTTTAGCAGGAATTTCAATACCATAAATACTTTCACCACACCCGTCTGTAACAACAGGATTAACAATAGTAAAAGGTAAAGCATTTTCATTATTATCCATAATAAAAACTGTTCTTGCTTGTATATTTCCTTCAGCTGCCGGGATTTGACGAACAGTAGAACTAGATATATTCCAACTATATATAGCACTACCCCAATACATTGCATTGGTTCCAAATAAAACACAGTTATCAGTTCTTTTATCAAGAGTAATAGTACTACCTTGAGAACCTAATTCTTTTCTTAAATCCTCTCTCCAAAAAGGAATATCTGCATTTTTAAATTCTGCAAATAAGCTCATTGTCCAACTATTTGCTAAATTAATTGAATATTTAAAAATATCTTCTGTACCATCAACAAATTTGTAAAATATATCTATATTTTGTGGATAAGTATGTTTCCCACTAATTATTTCTTGTTTCTCATAAGATGTACCCAAATAAATCCAAGAATCAAATCCACTTATTTTATTAAGTGTTTCTTCTCTATACATAAAAGCAGCAATAACTAAATTGCCAGCAGTGCCAGTATATCTATATGTAATCTCAGTTCCCGCCTCTGTAAAGCTAGTTGATTTATATTGATGATTTACATATACAACTTTTGTATCTTTAATTGCATTTAATTTTAAATTTTGTAATTCATTATAAATAACTTTATTTTGAACCGGATTTTTCGAACTTCCACTAAGCTCTGTATCTACAGTAACAGAACTACCGCCATTCTCTAATATGTAATCAATAGCTCCTTGTACATTGTCAGCTTCAATTTGAGAAGTGCTATTGTCATATTTAATATCTTTTGAATCATCTGATCCAAATAGCTCTTCATTCATATATAATTTGCCCATAATAGCACCTCCTATTCATAAAAATAAATTTCTTTAATATATAAAGTTGAACTTAAACTTGTTCCAATACCTAAATAGAACTGCGCGGCTGCCTCATTAAGAGAACTCAAATCCAGGTCAATCTCCCCAGCCGCGTTTATCTCAACTAAAGTATTTCCATTTGGATTACCATTCAAACAATTCCAATAACTAATATCTTTTCCATAAAAAACTAAACTTCTTCTAAAAGTTGATTTACTGTCTATAACAATTTTTACTTTGCTCATATTTAATGGAGGAGTTAAAGTGAATACAATACTATGTCCATTGTTACTAGCATCACTTGCCCACGATAATAAGACACACTTACCTGAAGTTCCTTCTACTTCTTGGGTAAGTTCCCCGCTTCCAGAATCTTTTAAGTCTTGATAATCTACTAATATAACACCATTTTTTATATAATATTCATTAGCCCTTTTTGAAGTTATAAAATACATAGCATCTTTTTTCTTTTTTTCTAAAGCATCATATTCATCTTGATGTAAATAAAAAGCTTTATTTCCTCCAACAGTAGGCGGATAGAATCTTCCATTTTTAATAATAACTCCCATATCTTCATCTCCTAGTCACTAATCCGCATAAATAATCTTTTTAATTTACTATATCTTCCGATATCATAATAGAAAATATTATCAAGATTTATTCTTTTACTTTTATCTACATTCTTATCTCCAAGAACCCATAGCATACCATCTACAACTTCACTTGATTGTAATTTAGCTTTTTGCAAAGTAGAAGAAGCACCAAAATCTTGTATTGAAGTATAACTTGGCATACAAGGATAAATAAGGGCACTTCCGCAATCCAATGGCAAGTTACATGCACAATAAAAAGGACTTAATGGATCATATATAAATAAATTATCTTTTTCTGCTCTATAAATAACATATTGCCCACATTGACTACCTTGCACTGTTTGTGTATTATATCCAAATAATAATTTTTTTTCGTTTACTGTGCAAATACCAATTCCAAAATGCTCATGCGGGCGTGCCGCGATAACAAAAGGAAAAAAAGTATTTGATAGAATAGATAGTTCTCCATGAAGATTTTTGTCTCTTTTTTCAAATGTAATTTCTATTCTATCACTTAATTGAGAAAATTTTCCATTAATATTAAAATTAGTATAATAATCATTACCATAAAAATCTTTTTGCTCTTTATTATCTGTAATAAAAATATTCATTGTATAAACTACAGAGTTATAATTAGCATTGCTATCAGCATTATTTTTTGAATAGGTAAAAGCTATATATTTAGATTCTTCATAATTTGGATATTCTATTGTGTATATATCAATAAGATGCCACGCATTACCAGTAGGATTAGAAACATCACTTCGATCTCCATTAGAATCAACCCTTTTAAAAAAGTTAAATTGACTTAAAAATTTTTCCATTGTGTTATGCATATTAACCAAAGTTTTAAAACCATATGCAGTTCCAAAAGGGGCTCTTAAAGGCTCAATTGAATAACTATTAATGCCCATTATTCACCCTCCTCTCTAATTACAAATAATCTATAATCACTAAGATTTTGATTTGCTACAACTTCATACTTTTTAATAATTGTATTATCTCCATCTTTAACAGGAACTTCTATATGATTATCTTTTGGTTCATACCCA
>JALFMW010000141.1 GCA_022782605.1 Clostridium sp.
TAGACGAATAAGCTGACTAAGAAACCCTAAACCTATAACTAGGTGAGATAAAGGGAATACCGAGCCAAATCTTTTAGTAATAAAAGAAAGTGTGTAACGACTAGGAAATAAGACTTTAGAGCCAATAATTTCCCACGAAGACGGAATAAAAACTTTAAACAAATGAATGAAGTTTGAAAAATATAGTCTAAACTGGGTTGGAAGTAACCAACAGATGAAAATGAGGGAAACCTCCAGAGCATAAGATAAAAAACTTATGGATAATAACAAATTGGACACAGCAGTATATTATGCAATGGTTAGAATGGCTCAAGACTTCTCAACTAGAGGACTTTTAGTTGACGGTCATGGGAACTTTGGTTCTGTAGATGGTGACTCACCAGCGGCAATGCGTTATACAGAAGCAAAAATGAGTAGACTAGCTTTAGAATTATTAAGAGATATAGATAAAGAAACAGTAGATTTTGTACCTAACTTCGATGAATCTTTAAAAGAACCATCAGTATTACCATCTAGATATCCAAACTTATTAGTAAATGGATCTAATGGTATAGCAGTTGGTATGGCAACATCAATACCACCACATAATCTAGGTGAAACTATAGATGCAACGGTACATTTAATAGATAACCCAGAATGTAGTGTAGATGAATTAATGGATTATATTAAAGGACCAGATTTCCCTACATCAGCTATAATAATGGGGAAAGAAAGTATAGCAGAAGCTTATAGAACTGGTAGAGGTAAAGTAAAAGTTAGATCAAGAGCTGTAATAGAAGAATTACCAAAAGGAAGACAACAAATAGTTGTTACTGAAATTCCATATCAAGTAAATAAAGCTAGATTAGTTGAAAGAATAGCTGAACTAGTTAAAGAAAAGAAATTAGAAGGTATTTCTGATTTAAGAGATGAAAGTAATAGAAATGGTATGAGAATAGTTATAGAATTAAAGAGAGATGCTAATGCTAACATAGTACTTAATAATCTTTACAAACATTCTCAAATGGAAGATACTTTTAGTATAATAATGCTTGCACTTGTTAATGGTGTGCCAAAAGTATTAAATCTAAAAGAAATGCTATACTACTATGTTGAACATCAAAAAGATGTTGTTACACGTAGAACCAAATTTGAATTAAATAAAGCAGAAGCTAGAGCACATATACTAGAAGGATTAAGAATAGCATTAGACCATATTGATGCTGTAATAAGTTTAATCAGAGGATCCAAAACTACTGCAGAAGCAAAAGAAGGATTAATCAGTAAATTTGGTTTATCAGATATACAAGCTCAAGCTATCTTAGATATGAGATTACAAAGACTTACTGGATTAGAAAGACAAAAAATAGAAGACGAATACAGTGAGTTAATGAAAAAAATAGAATACTTAAGATCTATATTAGCAGATGAACAATTACTTTTAGGAGTTATTAAAGATGAAATAATAGCTATAAAAGAAAAATATGCAGATGCTAGAAGAACTGAAATAAGACATGCTGAAGGTGAAATCAACATGAGAGATTTAATTGATGATGAAGAAATCGCAATAACTCTTACTCACTTTGGTTATATCAAGAGAGTACCTCTAGATACATATAAGAGCCAAAATAGAGGTGGTAAAGGCATATCAGCAATGTCTACAAGAGAAGAAGATTTCGTAAAACATTTAGTAACGACTTCGACTCACAGTAGATTATTATTCTTCACAAATAAAGGTAGAGTATTTAGATTAGATGCATTTGAAATTCCAGAAGGAAAGAGAAAAGCAAAAGGAACAGCTATAGTAAACTTATTACAATTAGCTCCAAATGAAAAAATAACTACTCTAATATCTGTGGACAATAGTAATGAAGACGAATTATATTTATTATTAGCAACTAAGAAAGGTATAGTTAAGAAAACTAAACGTGAAGAATTTAAAAATATTAATAAATCAGGACTTATAGCAATAGGTCTAAGAAGTGATGATGAATTAATAGATGTAAAAATCACAAATGGCGAAAAGGATGTTCTTTTAGTAACTGAAAATGGAATGTCTATAAGATTTAATGAAACAGATATAAGACCTATGGGTAGAACAGCTATGGGTGTAAAAGGTATAACTTTATCAGGTGATGATAGAGTAGTATCTATGAACTTAACCGATGAAGGTCACGAACTATTAGTAGTAAGTGAAAAAGGATTTGGTAAGAGAACTGATATTGATGAATATAGAGTTCAAAGTAGAGCAGGAAAAGGAATAAAAACTTATAATATATTTGAAAAGACAGGAAAAATCATCGGAGCACAAATGGTTGATGAAAAAGACCAAATCATGATGATTAACTCTAATGGAATACTTATAAGATTAGAAGTTGAAGGAATTTCTGTATATGGTAGAGTAACAAGTGGAGTTAAACTAATGAAGACAGAAGATGAAGTAAATGTAGTTTCAATTGCCAAAATAAATATAGATGAAGAATAGGATTTAATCCTATTCTTTTTCCATATAAATTTGTAAAATACAAATAAAATGAAAAGGAGATATTATTATGAGTGGAAAAAAGGGATTATTTTTAGTAGCAGGAGCATTAGCAGGCTTTGTAGCAGGATTATGCCTTGCACCAAAAGAGGGATCAGAAATTAGAAAAGAAGCAAAAGAAAAGTTCTTAGAAGCAAAAGAAAATCCAAAAGATGTTCTACATGAAACATTTGATGGAATAAAAGAAAAATTAATATCTATAAAAGATGAAATAGTAGAAAATAATAATATAGAGATATCAGAAGAAGATATATTAATAAGTAAAAGTTTTGAAGAGGGAGATAAGTAATGAATGCATTAGGTTGGCAAATAGGTGCAGTTTTAGTTGGAACTAGCTTTTTAATAGTATCAATATACTTAGCAAAAGTTCTTAATAGTGCACATAAAGTTGTTGAAAAAACAAATAGATTATTAGATGTCAATGAAAGACATATAAATGACATAATAGATAATGCATCACATATTACTAAGGATGTTAAGGATATAATTGAAATAATAACTAAAATTACAGGCTTATTTAGAGTATTTAAATTCTTCAAAAAATAATACATTAAATGGGAGGCAGGCTAATGTCAATTAAAATAAATTCTATGTTAGATACTACAAATAATTCATGGGAAGTTTCTTTAGGTGGAGAGCTTGATGTATCTACAGCAGATGAACTAAAAAAAGAATTACATAAGTTAGTAGATGAAAAAAATATAGATATGAGATTAAATCTTGAAAATTTAGATTATATAGATTCAACTGGACTTGGTGTAATTATAGGTATATTAAAAAGATTAAAAATAGAAAGTAAAGAAGTATATATAGAAAAACCTAAGAATAATGTAAGAAAGATATTTAGTATAACAGGTTTAGATAAGATATTTAAATTGGAGGGATAGTTTTGACTTACGAAACAATTAAAATGGAAATTACAGCTAATCCAGCATATGTAAGTATAATAAGATTAACCACTTCTGGAATTGCAAACAAGGTAGGTTTTTGCATGGATGATATTGAAGATTTAAAAGTCGCAGTATCAGAGGCTTGTACTAATGCTATAAAACATAGTTCAGATGATAGATTTACTATTATATATACTATGATAGAAAATGGATTAACTATAGAGATAATAGATAATGGTAATGGATATGATACAAGTTCTATTAATGAGCCTGATATAGAAAACCTTAAAGAAAGTGGAATGGGATTATTTATAATAGAAGCTCTTATGGATGAAGTAAGTATTGAATCACAGGAAGGCAAAGGAACTAGCATAAAAATGACAAAGTATTTAGGAGTTGATATGTAATGAAGAAGGTAGCTAATGCTACGGATTACCTAAATATGGAAACTAAGGAGCTTTTTAAGATATATAGTAAAGATAAAAATAGAGAAATAAGGGATATTTTAATAGAAAGACATTTATACCTGGTAAATATTTTATCTAAGAAATATATCAATAAAGGAGTAGAATTTGATGACATATATCAAGTAGCATCTCTAGCATTAATATATGCAATAGAAAGATATGATATAGAAAAGGGATTTGAATTTTCAAGTTTTGCTACACCTACAATAGTAGGGGAAATAAAAAAGTACTTTAGGGACAAGGTATGGACATTAAGAGTTCCAAGAAGGGTTCAAGAATTAAGCAAGAAGGTAAGTGAAGCTAAGGTAATATTAGAGCAACAAAATAAAAAACATCCAAAAGTTAAAGAAATTGCAGAATATATAGGTTGTACAGAAGAAGAAGTACTAGAATCTATGGAGGCATCTTACGGATACCAACCGGTATCATTGGATGCTACAACTAATAGTGATTCAGAAGAAAATATATCATTAATGGATAAAATAGCAGATAAAGAAGAAAGTTTTAGTGATATAGAACATAAAGATTTCTTAGAAAAGTTTATTGCAACATTAAATGAATTGGAAATTAAAATTTTTAAAGGCAGATTCTATTTAGAAAAGACACAATCGGCTCTAGCAAAGGAATTGAATATATCTCAAATGACTATTTCTAGGCTTGAGAGAAAGATAATAGATAAGCTTAAAAAAGAATATGAAAAAAATTTATAAAAAACTGTTGACCTATCATTAAATATAGTGTATATTATTTATTGCGCCAGGGAAATGGTGCAAAAGAAAACTATCACTTGATGATAGGTCAATTTTCTTTAAAAAAGAAAATTGAAAAAAGAGTAAAAAAACATTTGACAAATGATTTTAAAAATGTTAATATAATACTCGTACTTGAAAAATAAAAAAATGAATTTGGTTATTATAGCAAAGAGGATACACCTGTTCCCATTCCGAACACAGAAGTTAAGCTCTTGAGCGCTGATGGTACTTGGTGGGCAACCGCCTGGGAGAGTAGGACGTAGCCAAATTGGTGCATGCCGAAGTGGCGGAACTGGCAGACGCACAGGACTTAAAATCCTGCGAAACTTATACTTTCGTACCGGTTCGATTCCGGTCTTCGGCACCAAATAAAGTGGACCATTAGCTCAGTTGGTTAGAGCGCCCGGCTCATAACCGGTAGGTCTGGGGTTCGAGTCCCTGATGGTCCACCATAAAGAACTTTGAAAATTAAACAGTAGGTTAACATAAACGATTCAATTAGAATCGATTGAAACAACAAACAAACCAAGCCAGATATTCAGATAATGATTAGTCTGAGCAGGTAAACAACTTTTATTTGAGAGTTTGATCCTG
>JALFMW010000154.1 GCA_022782605.1 Clostridium sp.
GGGTACCGCTTTTAATAAACTCATGGTTTGATGGAAACATTAGAGGAAAAGCTTTAGGACTTGCATTTGCCGGAGGATCATTCGGTAACATATTCATGCAACAATTAGTTATACGTTCAATAGCTGGAAATGGAACTTCAAGCACTTACTTCACATTTGGTGTGGTTTCATTAGCAGTATCTTTAGTTATAGGACTATTCTTAGTAAAAATGCCTAAAGATGAAAGTGAAGTAGTTACAGGAAATAATAAAGATGAAGAAGTAGCAGAAAATAATACTGAAGAAGTAGATATATCTTATACATTAAAAGAAGCACAAGGAATAAAATACTTCTGGATGATGGCAGTAGGATTCTTATTTGTAGGTCTTTATGTATCAGCTTACTCAGTACAACATGCTAACTATTTCCAAAGTGAATTAAAATTAACAGCATCAGCTATAGGACTTACTGGTTCAATATTTGCAATATGTTCATTATTTGGAACTATAATAGGTGGAATACTATTCGATAAATTAGGTGTTGTAAAAACATTATTAATATCTGCAGTAGCAGTTGCAGCTTCAGGAGTAAGTATAGTACTTGCTGGAACTAACCCAATATTTGCACATTTATTCTCTGCTGTAAAAGGTTTAGCAACATTCATATACATGATGGCACCTGCATACTTAGTTGGAGAATACTTCGGTAAAAAAGAATATGGTTCAATATTAGGTATGGTTCAATTAATATTCGCTGTAGGATTCTCAAGTGGATCTGTATTATTCGGTGTTTTAGTATCTATATTTGGATATAATACAACTTGGATGATAATACTAGGATTTGTAGTTATGGCATTCTTCTTATTAATAACTGCATCTAAAGGTATGATCAAGTTAAATAAAGAAAGACAAGAAAATATGGCTAAAATGTCAGCTTAATATAAAAAAGAGTGAATCACTGATTCACTCTTTTTTTATATATTATTTAGCATCTTCATCTAAAGTTTTGTTTATTATTCTTGTATAATTTTGATATTTTACATAAAATATTGTCTTTTTTATTAAAATTAGCTTGCTTCTATAATTCTACAATTTATCAAATAGACTATTTTTGACTTTAGTAATATTTTCTCGGAGATAATAAGAAGAAAAAAGATATTGACAACTATGGATTACACTTGTAAGATTTAATTAAGGATTACAAATGTAAGCTTAAAAAGGAGTGTGAAAAAATGAAACAAAATATTTCTGAATCTGAGTTAGAAGTAATGAAAGTCTTATGGAAGGTTAATCAGGCAACTAGTTCTGAAATTATAGAAAACTTAAAAGATAAAAGTGAGTGGAAACCTAAAACTATACAAACTCTTATTACAAGACTTGTATCAAAGGAGTTTATAAATGTGGATAAGAGTAATAAAAAATCTTATATTTACAGTGCAAATATTAATGAACATGATTATAAAAATTATGCAAGTAAGTCTTTCTTAGAAAAGCTTTATAATGGCTCTATAAATAAAATGGTTTTAAGTTTTGTGAAAGACAATAAATTATCAAAAGAAGAGATTGAAGAATTAAAAGATATATTAAGGGATGAATAGAAAAAATGTGGAGTATAGAAAATATTTGGGAATATACATTAAGTGCTACCATTTATGGTAGCATAACAGGAATTACGATACTAATTATAAAAACTTTAATGAAAAATAAGATTAATAAAAAATATGCCTATCTTTTGTGGATGATATTAATTATTAAGCTTGCTATACCGTTTGGTCCAAAAAGTAATTTTAGTTTATTTAATCAAATACCTGTAAAATTTAATAATCAGTTGAATATGAAAAGTAACAATAATTCCAATATGAGTGAAGATACAAATTACACTGTAGATAAAGATTATAGGAGTAATATAAGTGAAAATATAAAGCAAGAAAGTGGCATTGGCCAAAGTCATACTTCTATTAATAATAAAGGTGAGAAAAGTATTGTCAACCATGTAATACCATTTGTTTGGATAAGTGGAGTAGTTTTTACTTTTATAGCTTATATATCAATTTATTTACATTTTGTAATAAATATTAGAAAAAGAGAAGATATTAAATACAATTATTTAGAAAATATTTTAAATGAGTGCAAGGAAAAGTTACATATAAAAAGGAAAATTAGCATTGTAGTTGATGAGATGATAAACTCACCATCCTTGATAGGGGTTCTAAAAGTAAGAATTATTATACCAAGTAATTTGATTAATTTGAGTAAGGAAGAATTAGAGCATATATTTTTACATGAATTATGTCATTTTAAAAATAGAGATACTTGGGTAGATAATATGATTGCTTTATTGCAATGTATTCATTGGTTTAATCCAATAGTATGTTATTTATTTAAACAAGTTAGAAATGATATGGAAATGGCTTGTGATGAAAGAGTTTTGTCTATTCTAAGTGAGAAAGAACATAATAAATATGGATTAACTATGCTTACTGTATTAGAAAAAGTTAACTATAATAAGAAATTTACAGTAGGCTTAAATATGACTGATGATAAGAAAATTATAAAAAAAAGAGTTGAGTTAATTAAAAACTCAAAGCATTTTTATAAGAAAAAGAAGATATTCACTATAACAGGAATTACATGTTTGATTGTTATGGCTGGTGTACTTCTTACCAATGGAAATTCGATAAATAAAGATGCAAAAACTTTATTTATGCCTATAGAAAAGTCTAATACTGAAGATTTAGATGAAGCTATTTCAAAAGCTATAGTAGATAATTATATAAAAGATTGGTATGGAGTAGATTTTAGTGGAGAGTTTAATGGAGAAAGTCATGTAATATTAGGTAAAAATGAGGATGATGATTCTGTTGAAGTTTATCTTATGGCAACTTATGGATCATATAATTTTGAAAATGATGTATTTAGTATGTCTGCAGGTAGCTCCAATGTACCAATAAAAATAAAATTTTCAAAAGTTAAAGATGGAGAATTTCTAACAACAAAAGCAGGATATTATTATTTGGAAAGTGAGCAAGCAGAAGATGGATCTATGTATAAAGATTCTGTACTTAAAATGTTTCCTAAGAATGAAGCAAATGAAGCTTTAAATATTGACTATACAGATAAACTGCTAAAAGATCTTAATAATAAAGCAGAGAGTTATGTTAAGAGTATAGGAAGAAAATGCAAAGTAACAAGTGATTATGTAGAACACGAATATATAGAATCACTTGCATTAGTTGATAAGGAAGATAAGGAAGAATTATGGGATTATCCTGATTGGATAGGAACTAGGGAGCAAATAGAAAATGGAAAGAGATATATTTATGAAACTCAATATGATAAGTATTCTAATATTGTAACATTTATAAAATATAATGAAGAAAAAGAGCAATTAGAGAATATGAAATATAAAATTAATGGAAACAATCTTGAAAAAATAGACAGTGAAAATTATATTGCATATTTTGATAATAATGCCCCAACATTTATAGATAATAAAGATTTTAAGATGATAGTAAAAAATATTTCCATAATTGATAATAATGCTGAGTATGGCTTACTTATAGAAAATAAGACTAATAAATCGATAGAAATAAATTTAGATAAAATTCATATAGGAGAATCATTGAAGAATGTTGAATTCAATGTCAAATTAAAAGGGAAAGAAAGAAAATATGCTAATTTAAAAATAAAAAGCATATCTAACTTAAATGACTTATACGATAAAATTTATGGAGTATTCATAGGAAACTCTTCAAAATATGACTTTATATTTAAGTAAATAGATTATTAGATAAATTTATAGAGGGTAAAAAATATATTCAAAAGGGTGGGGAATATGAACGAAAGAGATAAAAAAGGAATTGGTAAAAAATTTAAGATAATTTTAATGATATATACTTTATATTCATATATTTATGGAAATTTTGTAATTTTCAAAGTAAATCAAGAAACTTTAGCTGGAAGTGTGACTTTTGGCCTTAATAATAGTGTTTTAGGATTGATTTCTTCTGCTGTAATATCATTTTTATTAATATATTTCTGTTTTAAAGGTAATAAGCTAGCAATTACTCTTATATTTGTGGGATCAATATTAAATATAATTTTTTCATTAATGATGATAGAAACTAGTAATTTCTCACTTTATAATGTGATTTTAATAGTAGAAATAATTATTTCAGCAATAGTAGTTTATTTAGTGAGACCATTAGCATAAGTTTAGAGGGGAAAATTACTAAATGAAAAATAAAAAGATTTTAACTTTAGCATTAATAATAATATCCACTATAGGAGTTCTTGAATTAAAAAATGGAAATATTAAAGAAAGTTATAATACAAAATTCTTAGAAAAAACACTAAGTAAATCTTTAAATAATAAAGAGAATACATGTAAATATTTATTTGATTTTGATTATGATAAAGTTTATGTATTTCAACCTTATTTACCTAAAGAAGTAATGGAAGAAGAAATTGGCTTTAAATATTGGAAGTTAAAAGAAACTATCAATGAAGGTATGGTTAATATGTTATTTGTAGAAAATAACAAACCGGTAGCTTATTTATATGGATATCCATCAGATTTAGGAATTTATATAGATATACCTATAGGTGAATATAAAAAGTCTGATTTAGATAAAGCTGCATATAGTGTAGATAAAATAAACATAGGCAATTCTTATGGAAATGAAAAAACTTATATAAAATATACAATTAATTTAGAAAAATAGTATTCAGTATATAATGCAATATAAAGATAATTAGATTAACTAGTAAAATATTTAAATTGATATTGCATATGGTAATTTATTTATATACCATTTATAAAAAAGATAAATTAAAGGGGGGATAAGATGAATATTATTTTTGAAAAAATGGGTAATAAACATCAAAAACAAGTTATGGATATATTTAATTATTATATTAGTAATGGTACAGCTGCATTTCCAGGAACAGTATTACCAGAACAATTTTATAGATTTCTTATGGAAAAATCAGAGGGATACCCTTCTTATGTATTAAAAAAAGATAATAATAGTATTATAGGATTTTGTCAATTAAGTAAATACAATCCCTTTTCAACTTTTAAAAGTACAGCTAATATTACATATTTTATTTCAAAAGATTATACAAGAAAAGGTTTAGGTAGTAAATGCTTAGAAAAATTAGAACAAGATGCAATTAAAATGGGTATCAGAAATTTAATTGCAGAAGTATCATCTGAAAATAAGGAAAGTATAAATTTTCACAAAAAGCATGGATTTTTTATAGCAGGAGAGCTAAAAGATATTGGAGAAAAATTTGAACACTCCTTTGGTGTAATTTATATGCAAAAAAGATTAGGAGATCTGTAATTTGCGATATATAGATAGAGATTTAATTTTAAAACTTAAAAATGGATAAAATAAATTATTATTTTTAAATAAAAAATGACTTATTTATAGGTCATTTTTTTATTATGAAAAATATGGTAATAATTACCTTGATAATAAGTTATCATATGTGGGATAAAATAAACTTATATAAGTTGTAAAAAAAATACATCGTAAAAATGTTGAAATTTGTAGAAATATACATTAAAAATATGTTAAAATATAAAAATAATTTCTTAGAAAGGTTACGATTATATATGAATAATAAAAATTCCTATGCATTAGTGTTCGGAGTATCAGTTTTTGATATTTGTGGATTTACGGATAATAATTATAGATGCAATGACT
>JALFMW010000159.1 GCA_022782605.1 Clostridium sp.
TATTCAGAAGATAATGTTATTGTTAATTTAGCTTCTGAGGAGTATGCTAAGACTGTAAGACGTTTTTTAAATGAAGAAGATATTTTTATAGACATAGACTTTAAAGTTAATAAAGATGGCAAATTAAAAACTTTAGCCACATTGGCAAAAATGGCAAGAGGACAAATGGTTAAATATATTATAGAAAACAAGATAGACAATCCTGAAGATTTAAAAAACTTCACCTTCAATAGTTTTAAATTTTGTTCTAATTTATCAACTCCAAGAAAATTTGTTTTTATAAAAGAGGATTAAAAAAATCCCTCCACTTAAAAGTGGAAGGATTTTTATTTTTCTTCTTTTTCCTTTTTATCTATTAAATATGACTCGATATCTTCAACTACATTACCATTTACAAAATGTATAGCTTGATTTATGGCATTTTTAATAGCTTTTGCATCTGAACTACCATGAGCTTTTATTACTCCACCTTTTACTCCTAAGAATGGTGCTCCACCATATTCAGAGTAATCAAGGAATGCTTTTAATTTTCTTAAATCATCTTTAATAAGTAAAGCACCAAGTTTACCTTTTGTACTAGACATTAAAGTTTCCTTCATAAGCTTCATCATACCAAGAGCTACACCTTCACATGTTTTTAGCATTATGTTTCCTGTGAATCCATCACAAACTATAACGTCAGCTTTAGACTCTATAACATCTCTACCTTCAATGTTACCAATAAAGTTTAAATCCATGCTCTTTAACTCTTCATATGCAGCTTTTACAAGTTCATTACCTTTTCCTTCTTCAGAACCTATGTTAGCAAGACCTATCCTTGGACTTTCCACATTTAAAACTTTTTTAAGGTATATATTGGCCATCATTGCAAATTCACTTAAGTTTCTAGGCTTACAGTCTGCATTGGCACCACTATCAGCTATTATTGTCATACTCCCTTTTATATTAGGCATACAAGGGCAAAGGCAAGGTCTATCTATCCCTTTTATTCTTCCAACAATTAAAGTTGCTCCTGTAAGTAATGCCCCTGTGCTTCCTGCTGAAACTATAGCATCAGCTTTCTTTTCTTTTATTAAATTCAAACCAACTACCATTGAAGAATCTTTTTTTCTTCTTATTGCTTGCACTGGTTTATCTTCATTTTCTATCACTTCTGTTGTATGTATTATTTCAAGTTTACTTCTATCAAATTCATAAGATGAAAATTCTTTTTCTAATAAATCTTTATCTCCTGTAACTAAAATTTCTACACCATATTCTTTTATAGCTTCAACTACACCACCAACTACAGCTTTAGGCGCATTATCTCCACCCATACCATCAACAACTATTCTCATACTTGTCCTCCTTATGTATGTTCTTATATAAAACTATTTATAATTACAATTAGTACTAGTATTTTACAGTAACTATTTTATTTTTTCAACTCTAATTTATTTTTATATTTTAATAAAAAAACATGTAGATTACTCTACATGTTTTTAAATATCACTATTCAGCTACTATTTCTTTACCTTTGTAGTGTCCGCAATCTGGACAAACTCTGTGTGGTAATTTTGGTTCATGACATTGTGGACACTCTACGAATCCTGTTGCTGTCATTTTTGAGTTAGCCGCTCTTCTCATTTTAGTTTTTGATTTAGCTGTTTTACGCTTAGGTACTGCCATTTAAGCCACCTCCTTAGTCATTTTTAAATAAATCTTTTAATTTAGCAAAACGTGGATCTATTTCATCCTCGTCATTGGCAATTTGGCTACATGCACAGGTTTCCCTATTTAGGTTAGCTCCACATCCTTGGCAAAGACCTTTACAATCTTCTTTACAAAGAGATTGTCCTGGTAAATTGAAAATTAATGTTTGGCCTATTATATCAAGTAAGTTTACTTCGTCACCATCAATAATAAAAGCATCATAGTCTTCAAATTCATCTTCATCAAAATCTGCTTTAACTAAGAAACCTTCTATAGCATATTCTATTGGTACTTTAACTTCATCTAAACATCTAGCACAATTGTCTATCATTTCGAAGCTAACATCAGCATCTATATAATATCCTTTATTGTTTCTAGATATTTTACCTATTAGGTTTAGGGGTGAAGCTATTTTATATGTGTTCTCACAATAATTAATAGTATCAATTTTTTGTGAAAAATTCAAGTCTATTTTATCAGTTTCTTTTCTGTTTAACTTGTCTAGACTAATTATCATACTTTCACCTCGTTATATTACCAAATTTATTATACAAATCTAGTGAATGTTTGTCAAGTATTTTTACTTGATAGTTAAAAATAAGATATTAATACTTTTTTTGTAAATTTATTAGTACTAAAATCATTTTAAGGTAGGTCAAAACCTACCTTAAAACTTTAAATATATTATTTACTATATAGTTAAAATTTTTATAATAATTATTTAACTAATGCTAAAGTATCTCTAGCTATCATTAATTCTTCGTTAGTTGGTATTAATAATACTTTAACTTGAGAATCAGCAGCAGATATAACTCTTTCTTTTCCTCTTACGTTGTTAGCTTCAGCATCCATTTTAACACCTAAGTATTCCATGTTTGATGCTATTGCCATTCTGTTATCTATACCATTTTCACCTAATCCAGCAGTGAATACTATTGCATCAACACCGTTCATTTCAGCAGCATAAGATCCGATGTATTTTTTAACTCTAGTGTGGTAAGCATCTAAAGCATCTATAGCTTTTTGATCACCTTTTTCAGCAGCAGCTTCTATATCTCTGAAGTCAGAAGATATACCAGTCATACCGTAAACACCAGATTGTTTGTTCATTAAGTTATCTACACCATCTGCATCTAATCCTTCTTTTCTCATCATGAAAGGTATTATAGCAGGGTCTATATCACCACATCTAGTTCCCATTATTAATCCTTCTAATGGAGTAAGACCCATTGAAGTATCTATAACTTTACCATTTTTAATAGCAGCTACTGAAGCACCATTTCCTAAGTGGCAAGTTATTATTTTTAAGTCTTTTATATCTTTTCCTAACATTTCTGCAGCTCTTTGAGATACATATTTGTGAGAAGTTCCGTGGAATCCGTATCTTCTTACTCCGTACTCATCATATAATCTGTGAGGTACTCCGTAAAGATAAGCTGCTGGTTCCATTGTTTGATGGAAAGCAGTATCGAATACAGCTACATTTGGTACTCCTGGAAGTATAGCTTTCATAGCATCTATTCCCATTAAGTTAGCTGGGTTATGTAATGGTGCTAAGTCGTTACATGCTCTTATAGCTTCTTCAACTTCTTCTGTTATTACTACTGAAGATGCGAATTTTTCACCACCGTGAACAACTCTGTGTCCTACAGCATCTATTTCAGACATGTCTTTAACTCCACCGTAAACTGAATCTTGAACACCTGCAAGAACTAATTTTATAGCATCTTGGTGATCTTTCATTGGTTGTTCAACGATGTATTTACCTTCTACACCATCTTTTTTTTGAGTAAGTATAGAACCATCTATACCTATTCTTTCAACTAATCCTATACATAATACTGCTTCATTTTCCATATCTATTAATTGATATTTTAATGAAGAACTACCACAGTTTAATACTAATACTTTCATTATTAGCAATCCTCCTTAAAAATTCTAAAATTTTCTTTAAATTAATATTCTAATATGACTATTTGACTTTACATTGTCAATCATAATAAATATAACACTTTTTTAATTAAAAGTACATACTGTTTATAAAAATATCATTATATAACATTTAAATATTATGTCATCTACTTTTATCTTTTTATTTATTTGCTATAATAATTAATTATATTTATTTTGTAAAAAATAAGATGTCTTATTTATTATTCTTAGAATAAACATATTTATGTGTGATAATATATATTTATTTAATTAGACATATAATTATTTTATTCTATTATCAAGTATTTCCTCTATTTTTGTCAACTTAAAAAATACAATAATTTGGTATGTACCAAAAATTACCACAAGGAGATTTATATGAATTTATTAGGATTAATTGTTGAATACAACCCTTTTCATAACGGTCATAAGTACCATTTAGAAAAATCAAAAGAAATAACAAATGCAACACATACAGTAGCTATTATGAGTGGTTCATTTTTACAAAGAGGAGAACCAGCTTTATTTGATAAATATACAAGGGCTGAAATGGCTGTTAAAAATGGAGTAGACTTAGTTATTGAACTTCCTACCCTTTATGCTTGTCAAAGCGCTGAGATTTTCTCTCATGGAGCTGTAGCCACTTTAAATTCACTTAATTGTGTCAACTCACTTTGCTTTGGTAGCGAAGAAGGAAATATCGATATTTTACAAACCATATCTGAAATTTTAGTTAAAGAGCCTTCTGATTTTAAAACAACTTTAAAAAATTTCTTAGATGAAGGAATTGTATTTCCTGTGGCCAGAAGTAAAGCTTTGTATGAATATATAAAAAATAATCATCTTCTAGAATTAAGCGAAGATGAACTTCAACAAGTTTTAAATTCTTCAAACAATATCTTAGGCATTGAGTATATTAAAAGCTTAATTAAATTAAACAGTTCAATTAAACCATACACTATCACTAGAATTGCTTCTAAATATAACTCTACTGATATAGAAAGTAACATTTGCTCTGCAACTGCCATAAGAAATTCTTTAAAAGATAATACAGATTTAAAACTTATTGAAAATGTTGTCCCATTACATACTTTTAACGAAATAAATCATAAGATAAATACTAACTTTAATCCAGTATTTGATTATATGTTTTATGATTTATTATCTTCTACAATAATAAGGGACGTAGATAATTTAACTAAATACTTTGAAGTAAATGAAGGAATTGAAAATAAAATTTACTCCAATGTTTTTACAAGTAAAAATCTAGAGGAATTAATTAATTCTACAAAGTCAAAACGTTATACAATGACAAAAATTAAAAGAACATTAAATAATATACTTCTTGGCATCAATAGAGATGATGTAATTAAAGTTAAAGATCTTGATAGGGTTCCTTATATTAGAATTTTAGCTTTTAATAACAAAGGAAGAGAAATCATAAAAAAAATTAAAACCTCTTCTGATATAGAAATAATTACAAAGTTTTCAAAAATAAGTCATGTAGATGACCCAATATTTGATACTCTAATTAAATATGATTTAAAATCTAGTAATATGTACAATCTTATTTATTATAAAAATAATAGAAATTTATTAAAAGGCCCTATGGACTATTATTTATCACCAAAATATCTACCGTAAGAAGCAGGACTATAAATTAAACATTTATAGTCCTTTATTTATAAAAATCTCATATTTTATTTTTTTACTTAATATAATACTTTAAAATCTTTATTATATGGGTGATTATATGAATATATATAAAACGACAAAATATTTTTTTCCTAAACTTATTGTCCTATTGTTAATTTTGGGAGTTGTAATCTTCCCAAAAGAATCAATAATCGCTGCTAAGAGTGGCATAGATATATGGGTGAATATATTAATTCCATCACTACTTCCCTTTATAATAGGTGCAAATTTAATAGTCTCTTTAAAAGTTGTTGATATTTTAGGAGCCATAATTAACCCCATTACTCAATTTATTTTCAATGTTTCTGGAAAAAGTGCTTTAGTTTTTGCAATTTCAGCTGTATCTGGATATCCTGTTGGTGCAAGACTAGCTTCCGACTTACGACTAAAAAATGATATTTCTAAATATGAAGGCCAAAGACTAATTTCTTTTTGTTCAACTTCTGGACCTTTATTTATAATTGGAGCTGTAGCAGTTGGTATGTTGAGTAATTCTTATTTAGGATATTTAATGTTACTTTGTCATTACTTAGGAGCCATTACAGTTGGTTTAATTTTTAGAAGTTATGGTCATGAAAAAAGTAATAAAAAAAATAATAGCATCATAAAAAATATTCAGATTTTACTTAGGGATGATGATCAAGAAGGCTTCTTTATTTCTTTTGGTAATGCTGTTATAAGTGGTGTAAACACTCTATTGGCTGTAGGTGGATTTGTAATAATTTTTTCAGTTGTTTTCAAAATATTAACTTTGTTTAATATTATTGATTTTATATCTTACATATTCTGTTTTTTATTTTCATCAATTGGACTTTCTAAAGAAATCTGCTCAGCTTTTATCAGTGGATTATTTGAAATAACAATAGGTTGCAATAATATAACAAATATTACTGGAGTTTCTGAAGTTATTAAAGCAAGTCTATGCAGTTTTATAATAGGTTTTAGTGGTTTATCCATATTAGCTCAATGTTGTAGCTTTATAGCTAAAACTGATATCAATACTAACATTTACATATTTAATAAATTTTTACATGGTTTCTTTGCTGGCATATATACTTTTTTACTTTACCCGATTATTAAAAATTATTTACCAGTTTCAAATTTTTCTTATGTATATAATACTATTTATAACAACACTTTTATGAATCAATATTTTTATAACTTCAAAATTTTCTTATTAATAACTGTAATAATATATATAATTTTTAACTTATACTTTTTATATAAAATTAAAGATTGAAAAAATATCATTACAATTTAAAAGCTCCCTAATTACAGGGAGCTCTTATACTATTCTTCTCTTAATTCTCTTTTATTTCTCTTAACTATTTCTAATATTTCAATTAAGTTATGTTCTACAGAACTTATAACATCTTCTGCATATTCAAGTGAACCTTCTCTTATTTCTATGGCATAAGCTTCTGCTCTATTTATTATTTCTGAAGCTCTTTCTTTAGCTCTCTCAACTACTTCATTTGATTCTACTATGTCATCAAATTGTTGTTTAAGATTTTCTTCAAATTGCTCGCCTTCTTTAGCCTTAATTTGAGCTTCTTGATTTGCTTGAGCTATTATTTGTTCTGCCTCTGCTTTAGCTTCAGTTATTATTCTTTGTCTTTCTCTATTTATCCATATAGCTTGATTTACTTCTTCTGGCATTAAAGCTTTTATATCACTTATAATCGCAAGAACTTCTTCTTTATCAAGACTTATAGATTTTCTTGCTAAACCTTTAAGCGGCGCATTTTCTATTACTTCTTCTAATTCTTTAAATAAATCCATTATTTCTAAATCTATTTTCATATTATTCCCCCTACTTATTGCCTACTTAGTCTTATTTTCTAGTGCAACTAAAACTTCTTTAGGAACTAAATTCTTAACATCAGCATCAAATTTAAGAACTTCTTTTATTATTGATGAACTTACAAAAGAATATTGTTTATTAGTTGGTAAAAATATTGTATCTATATCAGGATCTAATTCCTTATTCATATGAGCCATTTGTAACTCATAATTAACATCATCTTCACTTCTCACACCTCTAACTAAAGTGTTTATTCCTTGTTCTTTACAATAATTCACTAATAAACCTTGGAACTCAATAACTTTTATGTTATCTAAATCTTTAGTACACGCTTTTATTAGTTCAACTCTTTCTTCTAATGTAAAAAGTCCTTTTTTATTAGGATTTATAAGCACTCCAATTTGTAGTTCATCAAATATTTTTGATGCTCTTTGTATTATATCTAAATGTCCATTGGTAATTGGATCAAAACTTCCTGCAAATATTGCTTTACGATTTTTTTTGTCCATTTTATTCCTCCAGTTTATAAAATGTTATTGTCGTATTTCCATATTTTTTTTCTCTGCTTTTATATAATCTTCCCATATTATCTGGGAATTTATCAACAGTATCATGTTCTACAACTATAATACCATCCTCTTTTAACAATTCATTTTCATCAACTGATAATAAAGCATCACTAAACATGTTTTTATAATAAGGAGGATCCATAAATATAACATCAAATTTTTCTTTTTTTAAAGCTAAAGAACTTATAGCACTCTTAAAGTCCAAATTCAACACTATACTTTCATTTTCAACTCTTGCTTTTTTTATATTAGATTTAACAATATTTATACTTTCTTTACTTTTGTCTACAAAAACACACTTATTGGCTCCCCTAGATAAACACTCTATACCTAAAGAACCTGTTCCTGCAAATAAATCTAATATATCACTATCCATCATATATGAATTAATCATATTGAATAAAGATTCTTTTACCCTATCTGTTGTAGGTCTTACATCATCATTCTTAGGAGCATTTAATTTTAGTCCTCTTACTTTTCCTGAAATAACTCTCAAAATTATATCTCCTTTCTCTATTTTACCATAAATTTAAACTAATTTAGTGAGATTTCTTCACGTTCACTAAATTTATACAAAATTTCTTCTTTTATTTTTTGATTTTCTTTTAATTGTAACCTTCTGTCTTGTCCAATTATATATCTAGCTTCTAATTGAGCTTGTTTTAGTATTTTAATATGTTTAAAAATATTAGCAACTTTAAGTTCTGGTAAACCATGCTGTCTTGTTCCAAAAAACTCTCCTGGTCCTCTTATTTCTAAATCTTTTTGAGATATCTTAAAGCCATCTGTTGTTTCTTCCATTATTGCCATTCTTTCTTTACAAACTTCTGTTTTAGAATTGTAAATTAATATACAATAAGATTTATGATTCCCTCTTCCAACACGACCTCTGAGCTGATGCAGTTGAGCCAGTCCAAATCTTTCAGCATTTTCTATTATCATCAATGTTGCATTTGGAACATTGACACCAACCTCAATAACTGTTGTAGAAACTAGTATATCAAGTTTTTTATTTTTAAAATCATCCATTATTGCATCTTTTTCAGCAGGTCTCATTTTTCCATGAAGTAATCCAACTCTTAAGTCCGAGAAGAACTCTCTCTTTAATTCTTCTACTAATTCAGATGCTGCTGTTGCTTCAATTTTTTCACTTTCTTCAACAAGAGGACATACCACATATACCTGTCTTCCTTTTTGAACTTCACTTCTTACCAAGTTTTCGTACGCTTCATTTCTTCTTTTATGTTCTATGGCTATAGTTTCAATAGGTTGCCTTCCCGGAGGTAGCTCATCAATAATGGAAATATCTAAATCACCATATAAAATAAGTGCTAACGTTCTTGGAATTGGCGTAGCAGTCATTACAATAATATCTGGGCTATCTCCTTTATTAGAAAGTCTTCCTCTTTGTCTAACACCAAATCTATGCTGCTCATCAGTTATTACTATACCTAAGTTTTTAAACTCAACTTTGTCCTCTATAAGTGCATGAGTCCCAATTAAAATATCAACTTCTTGATTTTTAACTTTTTCAAGAACTTTTTCTTTTTGTTTTTTTGTGAGACTTCCCACAAGTAACTCAGACTTAATATTAAAACGCTCTAATATTTCTTTAAAAGAATCATAGTGTTGAGATGCTAAAATCTCTGTAGGTGCCATTAGAGCCCCCTGATAACCATTTAAAACTGCACTTGCCAGAGCAAGTAACGCTACTACCGTTTTACCACTTCCCACATCTCCTTGAACAAGTCTATTCATTACTTTTGAAGAGGTCATGTCCTGAGTAATTTCACTCAAAGCTCTGTTTTGTGCTTTAGTTAATTTAAATGGTAGAGATTCTATTATATCATTTAATTTTTCATTTTCTTTAAATTCTATACCACTTGATTCATTTACTCCATTTTTAAAATAAAATAGTCCTAGTTGTAATATTAAAAATTCTTCAAATACTAATCTATATAAGGCTATTTTCAAAGCTTCTTTATTACTTGGTGAATGTATATTTCTCACAGCAAAATCAATTCCACAAAGTTTATACTTTTCCAATATGTATGTAGGTAAATATTCCTTTACTTTAAATTCTTCTTTTGTAAGAACTGATCTAATTATTCCTTGTAATTCTTTATTACTCAAACCATAAGTCAAAGGATATACTGGTTCTATTTTACAATTTGACTGTGGTTTACTACTATAATGTTCAATTTCTATTGGCACAAATTCTTTAAAATTATTTTCAATTTTAACTTTCCCAAAAACAACTATACTATCTCCACTTTTAAAAGCTCTCTTTATATACTCTTGATTAAAAAAAGATAGTTTTATATAGCCCGTATCGTCTCTCATATCCATTCTAATGATATTCATACCCTTTTTAGGGCTATAACTGTCCATTCTAGTAATAACACCTTTAATAGTAACCTTTTCTTCATTTTCTAATTGGTTTATTTTCTTTACTTTGCTTCTATCTTCATATTGTCGTGGAAAATAATAAATCAAATCTTTTAAAGTAAAGATATTAAGTTTATGAAGTTTTTCAGCCCTTTTAGGACCTATCCCTTTCACAAATTGTATTTCTTTATTTAAATCATTCATAATTATCACCTGTAATATTATTCCCTTAAGATTAAAAAATCCTGTATAACATACTATACATAGTACGATTATACAGGACTAGTTAATCATTATTCAACTGAAATTAAGTAATAATAAAGAGGTTGTCCTCCATAGTGCAATTCAACATCAATATCTTCGAATTTTTCTTCTAATGCATCTCTTAAAGCTTCTGCTTCTTCTTTAGATGTATCTTCTCCATAGAATAAAGTTATTATAGCACTATCTTCATCTACTAATTTTTCTACAAGATCAGTAGTTATTTCGTCAACTTTATCTCCTGCAGATAATAATTTACCTTCTGCTATACCTATTATATTACCTTCTTTTACTTCCACATCATTTATAACTGTATCTCTAACAGCATAAGTAACTTGTCCTGATTTTACTGAAGATAAAGCTTCCATCATGCTAGCTTCATTTTCTTCTATACTAGAATCAGCATCAAAAGTAACTAATGTAGCAAAAGCTTGAGAAACATTTTTAGTAGGTATAACTACTATATTCTTGTCACTTAACTCTTTAGCTTGATTAGCTGCCATAATGATATTACTGTTGTTTGGTAATATTATTATATTTTTAGCATTTAAGCTTTCTATTGCTTTCATAAAGTCTTCCGTACTTGGGTTCATAGTTTGACCACCTTCTATTATGTAATCAACACCAAAGTCTTTAAATATTTGTGCTAGACCTTCACCCATAGAAGTAGCTATAAATCCGTATTCTTTTTCTTCAACTGGTACTTCTTTAGTTTGAGCCGTTTCATTTAGTACCTTGTTTTCATGTTGAAGTTTCATATTTTCAATTTTTATTGTTAATAATTGTCCGTAGCTTAATGCTTCTTGTATAGCAAGTCCTGGATCATTTGTATGAACGTGAACTTTTATAACACCTTCATCTCCAACAACAGCTAAACTATCTCCATATTTCATAAATCTTTCTCTTATAGTTAAATCGTCAACTTTGTTACTCTCAAGTATAAATTCTGTACAGTATTGGAATTTAATATCTTCAGTAGATATATTTTGCTCCACATTAACCTCTACATTAGATGAGGCTCCACCCTCTACAGATTCTATATCATTTCCTTTTAATGAAGATAACATACCTTCATATATAAGAACTAATCCTTTACCACCTGAATCTACAACACCAGCTTCTTTTAATGCTTTTAATAATTCTGGTGTTTTATTTAATGATTCATTTGCTTTAGCTACTACTAATTCAAGGAATTCTATCATATCCATATCTTCTTTAGCTATTTGAAGTGCATATTCTCCACTTTCTCTAACAACCGTAAGAATAGTACCTTCTATTGGCTTTATTACAGCTTTATAAGCAGTATCTGAACCATTTTTAAGAGCATTAGCTAAATCTACAACATTTAAAGTTTCTTTACCTTCCACTGATTTTGCTATACCTCTTATTATTTGAGATAGTATAACTCCTGAGTTTCCTCTAGCTCCCATTAGAGAACCTTTAGATAGAGCTTTACCTACATTTGTTATATCATCATTTTCAACTTTTGATAACTCTTTAATTGCATATGATATAGTTAAAGACATATTTGTTCCTGTATCACCATCTGGAACAGGGAATACATTTAATTTATCAACTAAATCTTTGTTGTTTTGCAGGTTATTTGCACCTGAAACAAACATATCTCTGAATTTTTTTCCGTCTATACATTGAATCATTTTCTTCCTCCTATATTACTTAACCCTGATACCTTGCACGTTAACATCAATTTTGCTAACTTTTATTGATGTAGTATTCTCAACTGAATACTTTACTCTCTCTATTATGTTATTTGCAACTGTAGAGATATTAATTCCATATTGCATTATAACATAAAGTTCTATTTCTATTTTATTATCTTCTGTTTCATATATCTTAACGCCTTTTGTAGCATTGTCTCCTTTTAATAATTCAACAATACCTTTTATTTTTTGTGAGAAACCTACTAATCCGTAACTCTCCATTGCAGCTCTGTATGCAATTTGAGCTATAACATGTTTATCTATTTCTATACATCCATATTCATTATTTACTTTAGTAGCCATGGTTTTACCCCCTCATTTTCTTTTTTAATAATATTTTGTACAATGTTGAATTATTTTTGCATAAATTCAACAGTTTTTCTTTATTTTAATAAATTATAGTTTATATTTTTATTTTAGACAAGATATATAATACTATAAGTGATTAATAATTAAAAGTTATTTAATTTTATAAGTAAAAAGGCATTTATGGTAAGTACTATGTATTAATCAACAGCATAAGATATAAAAATTTATGTTTTAAAATATAGTGATTTACAGCATAATAAAATAATGATAATAAACTTTTATCATTATTTTTTCTTTTCATATTTACATTAGCAAAATTTATATATATAATTTTATATGATAATGAGAAAATCTTCAATATGTTAAGGACAATTATATATTTTTATTGCAAAAGTTAAAATTTTATGTTAATATAAATATGTTTTTAGTCTTAAAATAGTTATCATTTTAAGGAGGTGTATATAATGTCAAGAGTATGTTGCGTATGTGGTAAAGGTAAAGTTGCAGGAAACCAAGTATCACATTCAAATAAACACAGCAAGAGAACATGGGCTGCTAACTTAAGAAACGTTAAAGTTATAGAAAATGGAACTCCAAAAAGAGTAAAAGTTTGTACAAGATGCTTACGTTCAAACAAAGTTGAAAGAGCTTAATAATAAATTTATTTTATTAGTAAAGAGCCTACACTATGTAGGCTCTTATTTTTTATCTAAAAGTTAATCATATTTTTTTCTATTTTTTACTACTTCTCATAAATTTTAAAACAATATTAGATAGCCATTTTGGTAATTTTATAGTTACCATTTTCATAATTATCCCTCCACGTAGATAAATTTACTTATATAAAAATAATATCAAAACTAATCCCAATATTTATTAATTTTTATGCAAAATTAAATATATATATAACTTCAATATAAAACTTTTATTGTTAATCATTATACTTTAAAGCAATTTATTCACATCTAGATAGTCTTTAAATCAAATCACAGCTAATTATACCTACAAATACATATAAAGCGTTTTCCTTTTTGGTGACAAGTATAATCTTATAACAAAAATTCCTTTCACATAAAAATATGAAAGGAATCTAAATAATTACTATTTATTTATTACTTTTTTACGATTAATAACCACAGCACCTAATACAGACATAGATATAACTAACATAACAACATATGCTGATATCATATTTTTATCTCCTGTTGCTGGATTTTTATCTTCTTCTGCTGAATCTTCGTATTTGTCTTCTTCAGCACCTTCTTCTATTGAATCCTCGTCTTTATCTTCTTCAGTACCTTCTTCTATCGAATCTTCTTTATCTTCTTCAGTACCTTCTTCTATCGAATCCTCGTCTTTATCTTCTTCAGTATCTTCTTCTATCGAATCCTCGTCTTTATCTTCTTCAGTACCTTCTTCTATCGAATCCTCGTCTTTATCTTCTTCAGTACCTTCTTCTGGCGAATCTTGATTTTCATCATCTTCTACTGCTTCATTATACATAGTTATTCTACCTTGCTCAGCAGCATATTCTTCTCCTACAATTCCATTTGGAAGTTGTTTTATGTAATTAACTAAAGCTTCATCCATAGCTCCATACTCACCAAGCTTTTTAGCTGATTTAAGCATTTCATATCCATCCCCACCTACTGCAGTAAAGTCATTAGTAGCTAAAGTATATGTTTTACTTAAATCAATTGCTTCACCATTAATTTTTACATTTTTTACTCTATTTTCAGTTAAATATGTATGAACTTCATAAGTTATGCCTGAAACTTGAGGGAAGCCTCCAGATGCACCAGGTGCAGCAGATGTACCATGTTCTAAAGCTTTTAATATTTGTTCCCCTGTAACTTGTATTTTTGTTACAACATTACCAAATGGTAAAACTGCATTTAACTCACCATAAGTTATCTCTCCCACATCAACAGATGTACGAATTCCACCACCATTAGTTAATGCAACATCTGCACCAGCTGCATATTTAAGAGCATCTGCAACTAAGTTTCCTAAGTTTGTTTCTTTTGTTCTAACACCTGGATCACGGCTTCCATCTAGTAATACATTTGTATAACCTACAACTTTATCAAGTTCAGGTTGTATTTTAGCTTTCATTTCAGATATTATAGTATCTATTTTTTCATCTGATTTCTTTTCACTTATTAAAGATGCAGTTATAGTACCATCTTCTTTTATAACTATTTTACCTATATTTGCTAAATAATTTCCTGTTTGAGCTAAAAGTACTTCTTTTCCAGCTTTATCTTTTACTCTCATACCATTTTCAAGTTGGTGATGACTATGACCATCTATAAATATATCTAGTCCTTCAACTTGGCTTATTATTTCTGTTGACATATATGGTGAACTTTCACTATCTATACCAAGATGCCCAAGAGCAACTATATAATCAACATTTTGTCCTTTTAAAGTGTTTATTTCATCTTGAACCATTTTAGCTAATTTTTCTTCATTAAATGAATATCCTTCAACATTTGCAGGATTTGTTTTTGTAGCTGATTCTGGAGTAGCTATACCAAGAACCCCGATTTTTTTACCAGCCTTTTCGTAAACATTAGAAGCTGTAAAAGTTTTCTTACCATCTTTAGTTATGTTTGACACTAAGAAATCAAAGTTCATTTGATTTTTTAAGTTTATTAATTGGTTCATTCCATAGTTAAAATCATGATTTCCAGCAGTCATAGCATCATAACCGATTTCATTCATTATTTTTACTATATTTTCACCATTAGATAAATTTGCTATAGGCAATCCATGAAGTGTATCACCTGCATCTAATAATAAAACATCATTCCCATTTTGTTCGAAATAATTCTTCCATGATTTCACAGAAGTGTATCCTAGATTATCATCTACTCTACTGTGGATATCATTTGTGTGCATAATAACTATATCTTTTGAAGATAAGTTATCTTGTGCAAATATCATGCTTGGTATCATAGTAACAACCATACATAATGTAAGTACTAATGATAATAATTTTGATTTGTTCCTCATAATTCCCTCCAATATTATATTTATTAAATTTAAAAAATAGATAAAATACATATTAAATATATACTTAATATAAAATTTCATCTAACTTTGATATATTATACCATAAAATATGATATATAATATATATTTTTTATATTTTAAAATTATACATAAATTAATAATATACACTTTTTTATATTTAAATCTTTTTCTACATTTTTTAATAAGTATTATATTCCCTCATAAAAAAACGCGGCAATCTTTAAGATTACCACGCTTATTTATATATTAAAATTTCTTATAATTAATAAACATCCATCATCAACTTTTATATTGCATTCATTCTTTAGCATAATATTTGATATACCTAAAGGAGATAGATAATTTATTTTTTCATTATTTAGAGGATATTCAAAATTCTTAAGAGTAACCCCTTTAGCTTCTCCCATAATAGAAATAATCGAAACTGTATTACCCACTTCACCTTTTATAGTTATCTCTTCATCTTTTATTATCAGTATTTCTTCTTCACTGTTTAATATCCTAGGCTCTATATTCATATTTTTCACATAATACATAAGACCAATATTAGCCAAGGTATGATCAATTCTACCACCTAAGCTTCCTATAAAATCCACTTGATTCGCTTTTAATTCTTTAGCTAAATAAATACATATTTCTGAATCTGTCTCATCTTTATGAGTGGGATATTTTTTTAGTAAAACATTTTTTGATTTATAATAAGATATAACTTCTTCATCTACAGAGTCTAAATCCCCTATAATATAGTCTGGTGTTATATTCATCTTATATAAATGATTGCAACCACCATCAGCTGCTATTATATAATCATAATTTTCATTAACTATAATTTCTTTTGTTTTACTATAATTTTTAACTTCTCCATTTAATACAATACAAACTTTCATGAATCTCTCCTAAAGACTTGCATTTTTTCTCATTAAACTTACTGTTTCCTCAATGTTTTCACTATTGAATATTGCTGAACCTGCCACAATTATATTTGCTCCAGCTTCTACAACTTTATGAATATTATCAGGTTTAATACCACCATCAACTTGTATATCAACATTTAAATTTTTATCATCTATTAATTGTTTTAATTCTTTTATTTTCTCTAACATACTTTCTATAAATGATTGTCCTCCAAAGCCAGGATTTACAGTCATTATAAGTACCATATCAACGTCTTCTATGATATGTTTAATGCTTTCTATAGATGTTGCCGGATTTAACGCTACTCCTGCCTTAACATTGTAAGACTTTATATTTTGTATAGTCCTATGTAAGTGTCTACAAGCTTCTGCATGTACAACTATTAAATCACTTCCTGCGTCAACAAAATCTTTGATATAATCATCAGGATTTTCTATCATTAAATGTGTATCAAAAACCATATTAACATCTCTTCTTAAAGATTTAACTATAGCGGGTCCTAAAGTTATATTTGGTACAAAATGTCCATCCATAACATCTATATGCAAATATTCACAACCTGCTTTTTCTACCTTTTTTACATCTTCTAATAATCTTGCAAAATCTGCTGATAATATTGATGGTGCTAATTTTATCATCTTTTAATATCTCCTTTTCCCTTGTCTTATTTCATTAAGTAATTGTATATAACTATCATATCTTACTTTTGAAATTTCCCCTGCTTCAACAGCTTCTTTAACTCCACAACCTGGCTCATTTTCATGTCTACATTTATTACCAAACCTACAAGTATCCACTTCATCAAATTCTATGAAATAATCCTTTAGTTCATTTTCTTCTATATCATCTAATGTTAGAGAAGAAAATCCTGGTGTATCTGCAACTATTCCACCACATTGTAATTTTAAAAGCTCTGCATGTCTAGTAGTATGTTTACCTCTTTTTATTTTATCACTAACTTCTCCAGTTTGTAATTCAAAGTTTGGATCTATTTCATTTAGTAAACTAGATTTACCAACTCCTGATGGTCCTGCAAACACTACTACACTATTATTTAATTCTTCTTTAACTTTATCTATATTCATTTTAGATTTACTACTAACAGGTATAACTTTATATCCGCTTAATTCATAAATTTCTTTTATTTTTTCAGTAGTATTTTCATCATCTAAATCCACTTTTGTAAGTATTATTACTATTTCTAAATTTTCTCTTTCTGCAAGAACTATAAATCTATCTAATAAAGATAAGTGAGGTGTAGGGTTCTTAACAGCAAAAACTATTAATGCCTTTTCAATGTTTGATATTGGTGGTCTAATAAGTTCAGTATCTCTTTTATCTATCTCTTCTACCATACCTATTTTTTTATCTTCATCCACCACACTAATTTTTACTCTATCACCTACTAAAGGAATTTGCTTATTTTTTCTAAAAATCCCTCTAGCTTTACATTCATACAGCCCCTTATCTGTATCTACGTAGTAAAATCCCCCTATTCCTTTCATTATCCTTCCATCTAACATTAATTGCCTCCTTAATTTTAATTAACACTTTATTATATATTACCACAATAATTTTATTATTTTAAATTTAATTGTTATATATTATTTTTTATTAATTATTTTACAAAAAATAAATATAAGCAAGCATAATGCTTACTTATATTTTGTTTATATGATTTAATTTTATTCTTACTCATTATCATCTTCATCATTACTTAAATTGCTAGCTTCCTGATTATTACCATCATCAACAGCACTTTCTTTATCATCTTGATTATCATCTTTGTCTTTATTGCTATTATCTTCATTATTATCTTTATCTGTACTATTGTCGCTAGTATCATCTTTATTTGTATCATTATCACCAGTATCGTCTTTATCTACACCATTATCAGTATTATCTTCATTGGTATTTTCATCTTTATTCTTATCTTCCTCTTCAGATGGTTTTTCTTCTTTAGGTTTTTCAACTGGTTTTGGCCCCTTACTTACAACCACATTTATACTATCACCTTTTTTTACACTTTCAACACCTGATACTGGATTTTGGTTAATAACAATTCCTTCTTTATAAATCTCACTATAACTATAACTTACACTACCTAATACTAATCCTTTTCCTTCAAGAATTTTCTTGGCATCACTTAGTGAAAATCCTAATAAGTTAGGTGCTGATAAATCCTCTGGACCTAAACTTATTACTATAGTAACTGTATCTCCTTTTTGTAGTTTAGTTCCTTGAGGAGGTGTTTGAGATATTACATGATTTTTCTCCACTTGAGAATCATGTTTATCTGTTATGCTTAACTTCAAATCAAGATTATTTATAGTTTTATTTGCATTTTCTAAACTCATATTAACTAAGTTAGGAACAATAATCTCATTATCATTATTATTGTCTAATAATCCAAATCCATTTGTTATAATTCCAGTAATCCCTAGTAAAGCTAGAACCATTAACCCTATAAATGTACCTTTAAATCCTTTATTTTTATTTCTTTTAGGTTTTCTATCATATATTTTTTTATCTTTTTCTTCATCTAATTGCTCATGTATTTTAGATGAAATTTTATCTTTTTTGTTTTTGTTATTTTTTCCAGACATAGTTTTATTGTCTATAATTTCAACTGGCGGTATGCGTGTTGTAGCAAAGTCATCGTATTGTTTTATAAAATCTAAATCTATGTTTTGTTCAATATATTCTATATCTTCTATAACCTCTTCACTACTTTGATATCTATCTTCTGGTGACTTTTCTGTTAACTTTTTAATAAGTGTTCTAATACTTTGAGGTATTCTTGTTTTTTCCTCACTACTAAATTCTATATCCTCATTTATATGTTGAAGAGCTATTGATATAGGACTATCTCCTTTAAATGGAACTTTTCCAAGTAACATTTCATACAAAACAATTCCTAAAGAATATAAATCTGCATTATTTTTTACAGGCTTACCTTTAGCTTGTTCTGGTGAGAAATAATGAACAGAACCTATTATACTTCCTATATTAGTCATAGTTGAGTTTGTGGCAGCCTTAGCTATTCCAAAATCTGCAACTTTAACATTTCTTCCTTCTTTTGATATTAGAATATTATGTGGTTTTATATCTCTATGGATAACACCTTTTTTATGAGCAGCTCCAAGGGCTTTTGCTATTTGTTTAGTTATGTCTAGTGCAGTATATTCATCTAAAGTTCCTTCACTTTTTATTATTTCTTTTAAATTTTGTCCATCAACATATTCCATTACTATATAGTTAACTTTACCATCACAACCAACATCATACACATTAACAATATTAGGATGTGATATATTAGCTACTGCCTCAGCTTCTCTTTTAAACTTCGCTAAAAACTCTTCATCATCAACAAACTCTGGCCTAAGCACTTTAACTGCTACTATTCTATTTAAAAGTCTATCCTTTGCCTCATAAACAAAGGCCATTCCTCCATCTCCAATTTTCCTTATAATTTCATATCTACTTCCAAGAATCGTTTCTCCCACAATATCACCATCCTAATCAATCTTACTTAAGATAACAGATATATTATCCTTGCCTGAATTATCATTAGCCTGATTAATTAAATCTTCACATATTTCTTTAATATCTTTATCTTGTTTAATTATATTTTTTATATCTTCATCTCCTACACAACCAGTAAGCCCATCTGTTGCTAGAAGTATCATATCACCTTTTTCAACTTTTTCTCTAAATATATCTACGATAATTATTTCTTCAGCTCCCATAGCTCTCGTAATTTGATTTCTACGAGGATGGACTCTTGCTTCTTCCTCAGTTATTAAATTTGCATTTACCAATTCTTCAACCACAGAATGATCTCTTGTTATTCTTCTAAACTCGTCATTATGAAGTAAATATCCTCTACTATCACCCACATTAGCCATAATCATATCATCTTTATATATCACTGCCACAACCAATGTAGTTCCCATTCCTTCACAAGAACTATCTTCTGAAACTTTATCAAATATTTTTTGGTTGGCATAATTGTATCCTTGTTTTATTACATCATCTAAATAATCCATTTTTATGCCACAACTCTTTAAAATATTCTCTTTTAAAAAATCTATAATACTATCTACTGCTATTTTACTTGCTACCTCTCCTTTTTTATGGCCTCCCATGCCGTCAGCCAAAGCAAATATTCCTATACAATCATCTTCAGTTTGTATAATTTCCCCCATACAGTAGTCTTCATTATTTTTTCTAACTTTTCCTACATGAGAGTCACAATTATAAATCATAGCAATTATCCTCCTTAATTACTTGTGTTTACGTCTAAGTTGACCACAAGCTCCTCCTATATCAGATCCCATAGATATTCTAACTGTTGCTGGTATGTTATTTTTCTCTAGTATATCTCTAAACTTATATATATATGTTTTATCAGGTCTTTCAAAGTCTCTTTCTTCCACCTTATTAATAGGAATTAGATTAACATGACATAACATTCCTCTTAAAAGCCTTACTATTTCATCTGCTTCTTTTTTAGAGTCATTAACTCCTTTTATTAATGAATATTCAAAAGTAACTCTTCTATTTGTTTTTTTAATATAATACTTACATGCTTTAATTATATCATCTACCTTGTATGCATTGGCAACTGGCATTATTTTTTTTCTTTCTTCATCAAAAGGAGAGTGTAGTGAAAGTGCTAAATTAATAGGTAGTTCTAAGTCTGCAAATTCATATATCTTAGGAACAACACCACAAGTAGATAAAGTTATATGTCTATAACCTATATTTAATCCATTTTTTTCATTAACTAATTTTAAAAACTTTTTAGTATTTTCAAAATTGTCTAAAGGCTCTCCACTTCCCATTAGTACTAAGTTAGAAACTCTTTTGTTAACATCTTCTTGAACCTTCATAATTTGGTCTAAAATTTCCCAAGGTTCTAAATTTCTAATTAATCCCTCAAGTGTAGATGCACAGAATTTACATCCCATTCTACAACCTACTTGATTTGATATACATACAGTTACTCTATCTCCATAATCCATCATAACTGTTTCCACTATATTACCATCATTTAATTCAAATAAATATTTTTTACATTTATCAACTTTAGATTCTAAAACTAACTCTTGTTTTATATTCCCTATATAAGATACTTTCTCTAATTTTTCTCTTAAACTTTTAGGTATATTATTCATATCATCAAAAGTTTTAGCACCTTTATATATCCATGAGAAAATTTGAGTTCCTCTAAACGGTTTTTCCCCTATGCTTTTTAAGAATTCTTTTAATTCTTCTTCCGTCATATTTTTTAATGCTACTTTATTTTCTGTCATTTCATCACTACCTTACTCTGATTAATTTAGATATAAAGAATCCATCCATATCGTGAACATTTGGATAAATTTTCATATATCCTTTTTCTTGATTTTCTAAATCCACATTAACTTCTTTTATAGGAACTAGTTCAAAGTTTTTATTTTTTTGTAAAAATTCATTTACAACATCTATATTTTCACTATCTTGTATAGTACAAGTACTATAAATTAAAGTTCCACCTACTTTTACATACTTAGATGCGTTTTCAAGTATCTTCTTTTGAATTGGTGGTAATTGTCTAAATTCTTCTTTTTCTTTATATTTAATTTCAGGCTTTCTTCTTATAATACCAAGTCCTGAACAAGGAAGATCTGCAAGAACATAATCAAATTTGCCAATACTTTCTCTATCAAGTTTCATTCCGTCAAATTCCTCTACATCAACATTAGTTAAACCAAGTCTTTTAGATGCTGCTTTTATAAGCTTTAATTTATGGTCATATATATCTCTAGATACAACTTGTCCAGTATTATTCATTAAAGTTGCCATATGTGTAGTTTTACCTCCTGGAGCACTACATACATCTAAAACTAATGAATTTTCTTTTGGATTCATAACTTTTCCTACAAGCATAGAACTTACATCTTGAACTGTAAATAATCCTTCTTTATAAAGACTATTATTTTCTATATCTTTTAGATGTTCAACTTTTATCGCTTCCTCTACTACATTAACTTTTTCAGCTTTTATATTTTGCTTTTCTAACTTTTTAATTAATTCATCTCTAGTAATTTTTAAAGTATTTGTTCTTAAATAAATATTTGGTCTTTCGTTATTTGCTTCTAATAATTCTTCAGTAAATTCTTTACCAAAATGAATCATCCAATTTCTTATCATCCATTTATCATATGAATATTTTATTGATAAATAATCTACATCGTCTTTTGTTTTTACTTTTCCTATTTCTTCTTTTTGTCTTATAACATTTCTAAGAATACCATTTATAAATCCTGATACTTTTGAATTTTTCTTTTTAGCTAAATTTACAGTTTCATTTACTGCAGCATAATCAGATATGCTATTTAAAAACATTATTTGATATATTCCCATTCTAAGTAAAGTTTTAACATATATCTCCATCTTGTTAGTTTTAACTTTTGATAACTTATCAATCATATAATCTATATAATATTTATTTTCTATCACACCATATATAATTTCTGTTGCTAAACCTCTATCTTGGTTTGATATTTTTACATCTTTAAAGTGTTTATTTATTGCCATATTTGAATAGTTCTTATTTTTTTCTATGTCTAAAAGAACTTTGTATGCTATTTCTCTTGCCTTCATATTTTTCTCCTTACTTTCAAAACTTAATTAATTTTTGATTTATTTTAAAAAAGGTCCTAGTAAACCTAGGACCTAAATATTAGTCATCTCGACTATTTGCAATAAGTACCAATCTTAATAATTGAAGTATTGCAGTAACTGCTGCTGCCACATAAGTTAAGGCTGCTGCTTGAAGTACTTTTCTACTTTGTCTAACTTCTCTATCATCCACTATTCCAAGTGTTCTCAATTGAGTCAAGGCCCTACTTGAAGCATTAAATTCCACAGGTAAAGTTACTATTTGGAATAATACTGATGCTGAAAATAATATTATTCCTAGCTTTAAAAATATTCCCCTAGTAACAAATCCTAGCATGATAAATATCCAAGACATATTTGAAGCAAAGTTTACTACTGGAACTAAACTACTTCTTATATTAAGAGGTACATATCCATGAGCATGTTGAATTGCATGACCACATTCATGGGCTGCTACAGAAATTGAAGTAATTGATGTTCTACTATAAACATCTTCTGATAATCTAACAACATTACTTCTCGGATCATAATGATCACTAAGTCTTCCTCTAACCATTTCTATTCTAACATTATATAGTCCATTACTATCTAATATCCTTCTAGCTACTTCTTCTCCTGTATATCCTCTATCACATCTGACATTGAAGTATCTATTAGTTGTAGAACTTACTTTGTATTGAGCATATAAAGTAAGCAATATAGCTGGTATTAATAACATCATTGTAGGGTCTATTCTGTAACCATAGCCATATCCATATCCATAACCCATTCCAGGAAACATATTAAACACTCTCCTTATTTACATGTAAAGAAATTAATTGCATCCTCTACTTCATTTATTTTAATATTTGTATCTATACAAGGTCCATTTGGTCTAGAGTTAAATATGCCAAGGACAGGAATTTTATTAACTTCTCTAACTCCAGAAGTTAAATCTCTTTCACAGGCCACAGCGATTACTGCCTTAGGTTTATTATCAACAATAATCTTTCTTGCTAAAGTCCCTCCTGTAGCTACAAATATTTTTGTATTATATTTTTCTTTTAATTGTTGCAAGTCACTTATTTTACAAATACCACATTTTCTACAATTATCAATATCATTTGTAACCTTTAACTTACAATTATGATTTTGAATACAATGAGGTATCAAAATTATTAAATCTTCACTATTAAAGTTATATTTGTTGCTATAAATATAGGCATTATTTATTTTTATAAATATTTTTCTTATTTCATCTTTTGATATATTTATAAATCCACCTACTTTACTTATAATAGGAAATATATATCTTATTATTAAGTAATTTATTTTCATCAAATGTTTGTTTACTTGCTTTTCATTGAAAATAAAATAAGTTATTACTGTTGAAAATAATATTAATAATATTATTCCAATGACCATAATATTTATCACTGAAGAAAGTAAACTTATATAATTTGATAAAAATATGTGAATAGTAAATGCAGATAAAACAAGCATCACTAAAAAAACATTAACTGCCCTAATATATTTTTTCATCTCAATCATCATAAACTTAACCTAAAATAGTGTTTTCTTCAATTTTATTTCCTTTTATATATTCACAAACTGCCACTCTTTTCTTATTTGGCATTTGTATTTCTTCTATTAATAAAACTTTATCCTTAGTAGCTACTCTTATACCTTCTTTGTCAACTTTAAGTATTGTTCCACATTCTTTACTAGTCGTTTCATTTAATACTTTAGTTTTCCAAACTTTCATAGTCTTATCTTCATAAGTTGTATAAGCACTTGGCCAAGGATTAACTCCTCTTACTAAATTGTGAATCTCTTTTGCAGTTTTATTGAAATCTATACATCCTAAAGCTTTATTCATTATTGGAGCATAAGAAGATTCTTCATCATTTTGAGGAATTCTTGGTGCACAATTATTTTTAATTTTATCTATTGTTTCAATTAAAAGTTCTCCACCTTGTTCCATCATTATATCATGAAGTTCACCTGCTGTTATTTCATCACTTAAAGCAAATTCACTTTGAAGTATTATATCACCAGTATCAAGACCTTCATTCATATACATTGTAGTAACACCTGTTTTTTCTTCACCGTTTATTATTACCCAGTTTATTGGTGCTGCTCCTCTGTATTTTGGAAGTAGAGATACGTGAACATTTACACATCCAAATTTCGGTATATCAAGTAATGCTTTAGGTAGTATTTGACCATAAGCCACAACTATTATTAAATCTGGATTGATTTCTTTTAATGTATTTATAAATTCTTCATCTCTTGCCTTAGCAGGTTGATATACAGGTATATTATGCTCTAGTGCCAATTCTTTAACTGGTGGCATACCCATTTTTTTACCTCTACCAATAGGCTTATCAGCTTGAGTAACTACTCCTACTATATCTAGTTTTTCATCTATTAATTTTTGTAGACATCCTTTTGCAATGTCTGGTGTTCCCATAAATACTATTTTCATTTGTATCACTCCTACTATTTTTCTACTTTGTCTACGAATAATATTCCGTCTAAGTGATCTATTTCATGACAGAAAGCTCTAGCAAGTAATTCTTCACCTTCTATTTCAAAAGTATTTCCATGTCTATCTTGAGCTCTTACTCTTACTACATAAGGTCTTTTAACTTCTCCATCTTCTCCTGGAACACTTAAGCAACCTTCTGCATCTATTTGCTCTCCACTAGTTGCTATTATTTCTGGATTTACAAGTTCTAATAATCCTTCACCTACATCTATTACAACTACTCTTTTTAGTATGCTCACTTGTGGTGCTGCAAGACCAACACCATCAGCTTCATACATAGTATCTGCCATATCTTCTAATAATTCTACTAATTTTTCATCAAATTTTGTAACAACCTTTGCTTTTTTTCTAAGCACTGGTTCACCAATTTTAGCTATTTGTCTTATTGCCATAATTTTTTCCTCCTCTATATTAAAGAATATTGTTTGGATTAACATCTATTGAAATGTTTATATCTTTATCAAATACAATTTCTTTCTTAGTTATACATATATATTTTATTATACCTTTTAATAAATTAATTTCAATATTATCATCTTTAAATAATAATTGATATCTATAATTTTGATTAATTTTTGAAATAGCACAAGGATTTGGACCTAGTATAAAATCAAAATCTTCAATGCCTCTTTCTTTTAATAAATAAGTAATAGAATTATACATATTATTAGCATTCTTCTCAACTATTTTTTCACTTTTTCCACTTACTACAACACTAATCATATTATTAAAAGGAGCATAATTAAATATCTTTCTTACTTTTATTTCATCTTCATAAAATCCTTCAAAGTCATAGTTTAAAGCTCTTCTAATAACATAATGATCTGTATCATAAGATTGAAGTATTACTTTTCCTTCCTTTTCACTTCTACCAGCTCTTCCTGATACTTGAGTTATCAACTGGAATGTAGTTTCAAAACTTTTAAAATCTGGAAAATTAAGCATCATATCTGCCGATAAAACTCCTACTAAAGTTACATCTTCAAAATCAAGACCTTTACTAAGCATTTGAGTTCCTATTAAAATATTTGCTTCCTTATTTTTAAATTTATTTAAAATACTATCTAGTTCACCTTTTTTAGATGTGGTATCCTTATCCATACGCAGAACTTTTGCATTTTTAAATAATCTTTTTATTTCTTCTTCAACTTTTTCTGTTCCTATTCCAAAGGGCTTCACATACTGACTTTCACACTCTGGACAAGTTTTTGGTATATCCTCTTCATAGCCACAATAATGGCAAGTTCCCACATTTTTATGTTTATGATAAGTTAGGGAAATGTCACAATTTTTACAAGAAAATACATAACCACACTTTCTACAAGAAACAAAATTTCCATATCCTCTTCTATTTAAAAATAATATAACTTGATTATTTTTATTTAAGGTATCTTCTATTTCTTTTTGTAATTGATAAGAAAACATACTCTTATTGCCCATATTTAGCTCATTTTTCATATCAACTAATTCTATTTTCGGAAGAGGCTTTTTATTTGCTCTCTCTTTTATAGTTATTAAATTATACTCACAATTTTTTGCTCTATAGTATTCTTCAATTGATGGTGTTGCAGAACCCAAAACTAAGGTTATATTTCTCTTTAAGGCCATATACTTTCCTACTTCAATAGCAGAAAACTTAGGATTTTTTTCTGATTTATAGGCACTTTCATGAAACTCATCTATTATAACAACTCCCAAACTATTAAATGGTGCAAATAAAGCAGATCTAGCACCTATTAAAATTCTTATTTTTCCATTTTTTATAGCTTTAAAAACATCATGTTTTTCACCTTCAGAAAGTTTACTGTGAAATACACCTACTATATCTCCAAATCTATTTTTTAATCTTGATATAGTTTGTGGCGTCAAAGAAATTTCTGGTACTAAAAATATACTGTCCAAACCTTGCTTTAAAGCATAATCAATAATTTCCATATAAACTTCAGTTTTTCCACTGCCTGTTACACCATGGATCATATATGGCTTTTTATTTTCATCAAACATTTCTGAAGTTATTTTATCAATTGCATATTTTTGTTCCTCATTAAGAATAATTTCTTTTTTATTTTCGTCATAAAATTCTTTAGGACGTCTATAATAATCTTTTATTGTAAAAGTAATTAAATCCTTATCATGCAACGAGATTATGCTTTGCTTTCCAACATTCAATAATTTAATTAAGTCATTAATTTCTATTTCTTCATTATGCTTTAAAAATTGAACTATTTCTTTTTGTTTGCCTCCAAGTCTAATTTTATTATGAGACAAATAATCATCAATATCTTCTGCATCCATACTTAATGATACATAACAAATCTTTTTTTCATTTTTTTGACTTTTATAATTCCAGTTTATATAAATTAACTCATCTTCTTGCATTTTTAATAAAAGATTATTCATAGTAGATGAAAGTTTCAAATCATTTGGATTAACTCCATCTTCCAATGCTTTTTCTTTTATTAATTTTTCAACTTTTATTTTATTTTTACTATCTAGTATTTTATTTATTACAAATTGTTTATTTTTACTTAAACCACCTATTTTTTTATAAAAATCTTCATCATTAAGATTTTGAATTTTTTCAGATAAACTCACTTCCTTAAAACTATCAACTTTAAATCCTTTTGGGTGAAGTAATGATATACAATCCATATATGTACATAAATATCTATTTTTCATCCATTTAATAAGGTTTATATCTTCTTCTTTAAAAATTGGATGTTCATCTAAAATATCAAATATTTCCTTAAAATTAATATTATCCTCTGCTTCATCTGTTATGACAAATACATAGGCTTCTATTGGTTTATTGCCTTTTCCAAATGGCACCAAAACTCTATGACCAATCTGCAAATTATCTACAAGAAAATCTGGTATTTTATATGTAAATAAGTTATCTGTAAATATACTGTTGTTTTTGACTATAACTTTTGTGTATTTTTCAACCTTCATAGATTGCTCCTTAAAAATATAAGCATCTATAAATAGATGCTTACTTTTTTAATAATGATTTTACTTTATCTAAAATAACATTGGCAACTTCATCCTTTTTCATTTGAGGATATTTATTTATGTTACCTTCTTTGTCTATTATTTTTACAATATTTGTGTCAGTTCCAAAGCCTGCACCTTCTTCAGTTAAGTCATTTGCTACAATAAAATCAAAGTTTTTCTTTTGGATTTTACCCTTGGCATTTTCAATAATGTCATTAGTTTCAGCAGCAAATCCTACTAAAATTTTATCTTTTTTTATTTTACCCAATTCATAGGCAATATCCTTATTTCGATCTAATTTTATAACTAAATCATCATCATTTTTCTTAATTTTTTTATCACTATAAGTTTTAGGTTTATAATCTGCTACAGCTGCACTTTTTATTATCACTTGGTTATCATCAAAATTTTCTATAATTGCGTTATACATCTCTTTTGCAGACTCTATTTTTATTAATTTTTTAATATTAGATGGTGGAGCTATATTTGTAGGTCCACTTACTAATGTAACTTCTGCACCTCTATTTGCTGCTTGCTTAGCAATTGCATATCCCATTTTGCCAGTTGATCTATTTGTTAAGTATCTTACTGGGTCAATACTTTCTACTGTAGGTCCTGCTGTAATCATTATTTTTTGCCCTTGTAAATCTTTTTCTTCATCTGTAAGTAGATTTACAACTTCATTAACAATTACTTCTGGTTGTGCAAGTTTACCTTCTCCCACATCACCACAAGCAAGTCTACCACTTTCTGGGTCAACAAAATTATAACCTAATTCCTTTAATATAGTAATATTTCTTTGAAGAATAGGATTTCTATACATATTAGTATTCATAGCAGGAGCTATAAGTACTTTACCTGTAGTAGCCATAACAGTAGTTGTCAACATATCATCACATATACCATTTGCTATTTTACCAATAACATTAGCTGTTGCTGGTGCTATTAAAAATACATCTGCTTTTTTAGCTAAAGATATATGCTCAACATCCCAAGTTTTTGGTTCTTCAAACATATCATTTACAACATAATTTTGACTTAATGATTGAAAAGTTAACGGTGTAACAAATTCTGTTGCATTATTAGTCATAATTACATGAACATTTGCATTTAGTTTTTTCAGTCTACTTACTATGTCACAAGCCTTGTATACTGCTATTCCACCACTAACACCAATTACTACAGTTTTATTTTTTAACATTTCTTACTCCTCGATTAATTTACTTTGTTCTTCAGCATGTAAAGCTTCTTGCATTTCTATTTCTTCTTCTGTTAATAATCTGTAAGTTATTTTTCCTTCTGCTATTTCTTCAGTAGCAAGCATTACTGGTCTACCTTTGTTAACTTTGCTATCTACATATGACTCGCTTCCGTCAACTATTTCTCTAGCTCTTTTAGCTACTGTTCCTACTAAGTAATATCTGTTGTCTATTTTTGCTAATACTTCATTTATTGATGGTTTCATTTTATAATTCCTCCTTAAACTTTCTTATTATGTCATCTTCATATCTTGCAGATTTATTTTTTTCTGCACTTATGATATTTTCAATTTCTATAGCAGCTTCAACTTCTTTATTAGTTTCGTTGAAAATAAAATAGTTATAATCTTTAATTTGTTTAATTTCTTCAAAAGCACAGCTTAATCTTTCTTGCATTTGCTCCTCAGTTTCTGTACCTCTAGAAGATAATCTAGATTGTAATTCATTTAGAGTTGGCGGTAAAACAAAAATTAATATGGCATCTGGATATATTTGTTTTACTTGTCTTGCCCCCTGCATTTCAATTTCAAGAACAACATCTTGTCCTTTTTCTAAACACTCCATTACAGGTCCCTTTGGAGTTCCATAGAAATTACTGTATGTTTGAGCGTATTCTAAAAACTCATTTTTACTTATCATATCGTTAAACTTTTCATGAGTTAAGAAGAAGTAATTAACACCTTCAACTTCACCAGTTCTTGGTTGTCTAGTTGTTGCTGATACTGAAAGTTTTAAATCTTCATTTCTTTTCATTAATACTTTACAAATTGTGCCTTTACCTGCACCAGATGGTCCCGATATAACTAATAAAAGACCTTTCTTGTTTATAACCATTAATATTTCATCCTTTCAACTTATCTATTAATATTATACATTTTCAAAGTATTTATAATACTAAATACTATTCAATGTTTTGTATCTGTTCTCTAATTTTTTCTAACTCACTTTTAACTTCTACTACTAGGTTAGTTATGTTAATATTAGATGATTTTGAACCTGTTGTATTAACTTCTCTATTCATTTCTTGAATTAAAAAGTCTATTTTTCTTCCTATTGAATCATTTTTTTCAACAGTTTTTCTAAGTTGTTCAATATGACTTCTAAATCTTACAATTTCCTCTGTTATAGAACTCTTATCTGCAAATATTGCAACTTCTTGTGCCAATCTATTTTCATCTATTATACTTGGATTTTCTAAAATTTCACTTATTCTATTATTTAGCTTTTCTCTATATTCATCCACAACTGTATTTGAATATTTCTCTATTTCATCTATTAAATTAGCTAATATGTCACATCTTTCTATAGTATCTATAGCAAGTTTTTCACCTTCTTCTTTTCTCATTTGAGTCAGCTTTTCCATTGACATATCTAAAGCTTCTTTAAGCATACTCCAATATAAATCTTCATCTTCTTCTTTTTCCTCACATTTTACTATTTCAGGAAATTTGGCAACGTTCATAACACTTATATCGTCTTGTAAATCAAATTTGTCTTTTATTTCTTTTAATATGTTTACATATTGAGTTGCTAACTTATCATCGAACTTTAAGTTTACATCTTCTGAACCAATTAAGTCAAGCTTTATATATAAATCTACCCTTCCTCTTTTTACAAAATTTTTAACATAGTTTCTTATTTTATCTTCTAAGAAAGATATCTTTCTTGGTAAACGTACATTTATATCACAATATTTATGATTTATAGTTTTACATTCAACTAAAAAATGATAATTATCATTTTTGAATTCACCTCTACCAAATCCTGTCATACTTATAGCCATTTTACTATACCTCCAAATTTCCTTCACATATTTTTTGGGCTTTTCCACTCATATAAGCTTCATCATTTATCAAACTTATTTTTATACTTCCACCTTCTGAAGTAACATTTACACTTTTATCTACTTTATTTAAAAAATTACTAATAATAACTGATGCTGTCATTCCTGTTCCACATCCAAGTGTATAGCCACAGCCTCTTTCCCAAGTTCTTACTAATATATTTTTATTATCTATTATTTTTACAAAATTTACGTTTGTGTTTTGTGGGAATATTTCATGTTTTTCTATAATTGGACCATATTTATGTATTTCTTCCATGTTTATATCATCTACAAACACCACAGTATGAGGAACTCCCATTAACATAGAACTTACAATAAATTCCTTATCTAAAATATGTATTTTTTCATTTATAAATACCTCTTTATCTGTGTCTACCGGTATATTATTTGATTGAAAACTACCTCTTCCCATGTTAACTGTAATACTCTTTATATCTTTATTATCATTTAAATCTATTTTTATTTTTTTTATACCATCAAGAGTATAAACTTCAAATTCATCTTTATTAACTATATTATTGTCATAAACAAATTTGGCAAAACATCTAAGTCCATTTCCACACATGGATGCTCTACTTCCATCAGAATTATAATAGACCATTTCCACATCTGCCTCATCATTATCTTTAACAACTAACAGACCATCCGCCCCAACTGAAAATCTTCTATGACAAACTTTTTTTGCTAAATCCCCGTAA
>JALFMW010000238.1 GCA_022782605.1 Clostridium sp.
ATCGTGCAATGAGCCTATATGCTCGCTCTTTGCAGATTAACGTCAGATGCCTAGAAACCCGTACAACTTTTGTAAATAAGGACGTGTTGTTTGATAGGACAAAAACCTTTCAACTCGAAAACAACCCTGACTATCCTGCAATGCACGTTGCTAGGCAAGATGGAGGCTTGGTTATCCATAATCCCCAAAATTATGGAGCAGGAATAGGAATTAGAGTTGTTAACCCTTCAACAAACAGGGAATTTAATTATGGGCCAATTTACATTTACAGTGGATACCTAATTATGATTGCCCGTATCGACCAAAGGAACGATATTCATTTTTCAGTATATAAAGTGACATCCACGGAAGGACCCAAAGGAAAATACGAGTTGGTTTTCTCCAAGTTTTATCGCTCATTTTTCTCTTATTTCAATGTGGATGGAAATGAGATGTATGAACGGTTTTTGACTGATTTTAAGGGAAAGTATACAAGAAGACTGGCGCGTGGCTAACACTCAATCCAAAAAATCGAGAGTAAAAACTGAAGTGAACCCAAAATGTTAGACAAAAAGTTTAACAAGGAGGGTTCATTTTTTATGTCAAAATATTCAAAGGAATTTAAGTTAGAAGTGGTAAAATATTATTTACAGGAACATCATAGTTATTCAGAATGTTGTAAAAAATTTAATATTCCAAGCATGACACCAATTAAACAATGGGTTGATAAATATCAATTATATGGTGTTGAAGGGATTTTTAAAAATTTAAAATCAAGTTATGATGGTAATTTTAAGCAAAATGTTGTAGAATATATGCATACTAATCATTTATCAGCAACAGAAACAGCTAATTATTTTAAATTAGGCAATCATTCTGTTGTATTGAAATGGGAACGTATATATTATGAGGAAGGACCGCAAGGCTTATACATTGAGCGACGTGGTAGAAATAAGAATATGAATTCTAAACCCAAAAAGAAAAAAATAGATAAAGAAATAGAAGAAGATTTAATGGCGGAAAATCAACGTCTTCGAATGGAGAATGAATACTTAAAAAAATTAAATGCCTTAGTTCAGGAAAGAATCAAGCGAGAGAACAAGAAAAAGTAATTGTTGTCAATGAATTAAGGCAAAAATATAGCTTGAGAGAATTATTAAAATTAGCAGAAATGCCAAGAAGTACATTCTATTATCATTTAAATAATCTAAAAAAAGAAGATAAATATAAGGTTGAAAAAGACGAAATTCTATCAATATTCCATGAAAATAAAGGACGTTATGGTTATCGAAGAATAACACTAGAAATGAGAAATCGTGGATATGTAATAAATCATAAGACAGTTGCAAAATTAATGAAAATAATGGGATTACAAAGTATTCAAAGACCGAAAAGAAGATATAATTCATATCAAGGAACAATAGGAAAAATAGCAGATAATTTATTAAAAAGAGATTTTAAAGCAGATAAACCAAATCAAAAATGGGTTACAGATGTAACGGAATTTAAAGTTAATAATGATAAACTTTATTTATCTCCAATAGTAGATTTATTTAATGGTGAAGTAATAAGCTTTAATTTATCAAGGCATCCAGTATTTAATCAAGTAGTGGATATGTTAGAAAAAGCCTTTAATAAAATAACCGATAATACAAATTTAATATTACATTCAGATCAAGGTTGGCAGTATCAAATGAAGCAATATCAATATCTTTTAGAGCAAAAGGGTATTAGACAAAGTATGTCAAGAAAAGGAAATTGTTTAGATAATGCATGTGCAGAAAACTTTTTTGGAATATTAAAATCAGAACTTTATTATATAAAAGAAAAAGAATATAAAAATATAGAAGAATTAGAAAATGATATAATTGAATATATAGAATATTACAATAACAGAAGAATTAAGAGCAAACTAAAAGGAATGTCCCCTGTCCAATACAGAAAACATTCCATGTTAGTAGCCTAATTTATACTGTCCAACTTTTTGGGTTCAGTACACAAAACCTTGCTTTTTATTATTAATGTGGGTAACAGATACTTATGTTCACAACTCTATATATTATTTAATTCATTTGTTAATTTTTCATATTGATCTGATAATGTCTTTGAATAGAATACTAAAGTATCATCTTCCAATTTCCAACTATTTTTATTTTTTATAAGAAAATCAATTACAGCTTCTTCTTTATCTAAAATGTCTTTTAGTTGATTTAATGTTTTAGAGATATCTTCTTTATCAGATGTAGAGTCATCTATAGCATATT
>JALFMW010000262.1 GCA_022782605.1 Clostridium sp.
CAAGGTGTATTTTTAATTTTATTCGAACATCAAAAAAAATATTGACTTTAATTCAATAATGTGATATTTTTCATAGATAAAAAGTATTAGGAGGTAGTAATTATGGAATTAAAAGGATCAAAAACAGAGCAAAATTTAATGACGGCTTTTGCCGGAGAATCTCAGGCAAGAAATAAATATACATATTTTGCTAGTAAAGCAAAAAAAGAAGGATATGAACAAATAGCTGCAATTTTCCAAGAAACAGCTGATAATGAAAAAGAACATGCAAAAATGTGGTTTAAATTATTAAATGGTGGAGAAATTGGAACAACAGCTGAGAACTTAAAAGCTGCTGCTGATGGAGAAAATTATGAATGGACAGATATGTATGCTGAATTTGCTAAAATAGCTAAAGAAGAAGGTTTTGACCATATTGCATACTTATTTGAAGAAGTTGGCAAAATTGAAAAAGAACATGAAGAAAGATATTTAAAATTATTAGAAAATGTAAAAGATGGAAAAGTGTTTGAAGCAGGAGAAGTTAAAATATGGAAATGTAGAAATTGTGGACATATTGTTGTTGGAACAAAAGCTCCAGAAGTTTGCCCTGTATGTAGCCATCCAAAAGCATATTTCGAAATTAAAGCTGAAAATTATTAAAATATAGGAAAACTATTCTTATGAGAAATATAAATTAATATGGAGGGAATTTATGAAAAAAGAATTAGTAATAAAAAGATGTTCTAAATGTCAAGCTTTAGTTGAAGTCATAAAAGATTGTACTAGTGATAATTGTAGTATTAAATGTTGCGGTGAAGAAATGATAGAATTAGCTCCAAATAGTGTAGACGCATCTTTTGAAAAACATGTACCAAACTATGAAGCAATAGATAATCATATAATCGTAAAGGTTAACCATGTTATGGAGGAAGATCATTTTATAGAATGGATTGCAATGTTAGCAAATAATAAAATTATAAAGAAATTTTTATTGCCAGGTGAAGAAGCCTGTGTAATATTTCCATATGTTAAAGGAAGTAAAATTTATTCTTTTTGTAATAAACATGGACTTTGGTCAAAAGAAGTTGAATAAATATAGATAAATTAAACTTTTGGTGTGAGATTTATTACATAGAAAGGACTGTGATAAAAGTGAAAGATATTATCATTTCTGATGATATAATATATATCGGAGCAGATGATAAAGATATTGAATTATTTGAGAATCAATATAATGTGCCAAATGGAGTAGCATATAATTCATACATAATAATTGATAAAAAAATTGCAATAATGGATACAATTGATAAAAGAAGAACAAATCAATGGCTTGAAAATTTAGATAAAGCATTAAATGGCAGAAAACCTGATTATTTAGTTATTTCACATCTGGAACCAGACCATGCTTACAATATAAATACTTTAATGAAAAAATATCCAGATATAAAGTTAGTTGGAAATTCGAAAACTTTTACCTTTTTACCTCAATTTTTTGATATACAAAATTTAGACTCAAAAAAAATTGAAGTAAAAGAAGGAGAAATTTTAGACTTAGGAAACCATAAATTAAAATTCATTATGGCACCAATGGTACATTGGCCAGAGGTAATGATGACATATGAAGAAAAAGAAAAAATATTATTTTCAGCAGATGGATTTGGTAAATTTGGAACATTAGATACCAAAGAGGATTGGGATTGCGAAGCCAGAAGATATTATTTTAATATAGTTGGGAAATATGGTTTACAAGTACAAACATTATTAAAAAAAGTTATGAATTTAGATATAGAAAAAATTTGTCCTTTACATGGACCAATACTAAATGAAAACTTAGTACATTATATTGAAAAATATAATATTTGGAGCAGCTATAAGGCTGAAAGTGATGGTGTGTATATAGCTTGTGCATCAATTCATGGAAATACATATAGTGCTTGTGAAAAGTTAAAGGAAATCTTAGAAGAAAAAGGCATAAGCAAAGTAGTTTTATCGAATTTATCAAAAGAAGATTGGTCAGAAGCAATAGAAAATGCATTTAGATATGGGAAAATTGTATTTGCTTCTTCAACATATAATATGGAAATATTTACTCCAATGAGAAACCTATTATTGAATTTAAAAGAAAAAAATTATCAAAATAAGATTGTTGGATTGATCGAAAATGGAACTTGGGCACCAAATTCTGCAAAATGTATGAAAGAGATATTGAACACAATGAAAAATATAGATATAATAGAACCAGTAGTTACAATTAAATCCAAACTTTCAGAAGAAAATTGTTTGCAATTATATAAAATGGCAGAAGATTTAATAAAAAAATAAAAAGGAGGTGTGTACTATGAAATATAAATGCACAGCCTGTGGATATATTTATGATGATAATGTAGAAGCAGTAAAATTTGAAGATTTACCAGATGATTGGGTTTGTCCTTTATGTGGTCTTGGAAAAGAATTCTTTGAAAAAATAGAAGAATAAGAAATGATTTAAGAGTTTAATTTAATAATGAAATTAAACTCTTTTTACAATAAAATCAGGTAAAACTTATAAATACTTGGATTTTAGATACAAATTACAATAAGTAAATCAAAATACTTTAGCAAATATTACAAAAATTAAATAATAAAAATGTTATACTATGGTTGAACGATTGAACGATTAGAAATGGGGGTAAGTAGCATGAATGAGAATGAATCAATAGAATTTAAAGAAAATTATACAGAAAAAATATATTATGTAGGAATAAAAAATGGCAGACAATAAAAATAGTAATTTGTCGCTGAGGTTGAGTTTTGAAATTTAAATAAAAAAATTATAAATTTTTGAGGTGAGTATATAAAATATGCTCATCTTTTATTATGTCAATTAAATATTGTATAATATAGGTAGAGTTCTATATATT
>JALFMW010000202.1 GCA_022782605.1 Clostridium sp.
TTTTTTTTGGACTAAAATATGCAATTATATTATTTAAAATTTTAATATATTTTAGAGAATAATAAGTTTGAAATTGATAACTTATTTAAATATATATATTTTACTCTTTTGGAAATAGATGATTGAGGAAAATATTTAATATAGGGAAATAAATATCTTTACATCTATTTTTGAAGATATTTATTTCCCTATATTTTTATTTAAGGAGGAAATAAAATGGCAACAACCCCTGAAAAAACAAATAAAAATAAAACATTCCAAGGCCGTATTATCCAAAAGCACGATACTAAAGCCAATTGGGAAAAAGCAACTAATTTTGTTCCCTTAAAAGGCGAAATTATTGTTTATGATGATTTAAATAAAATTAAAATAGGCGATGGAAGTACAAAAATTAATGATTTAAAATTTGATACAGCTACTTTTTATGTAAAGCTTACTCAAGAAGCCAATAATCCAGTTACTGCTGATAAAAATCTCTTCGATATATATGATGCTTATTTAGCTGGTTATGAAGTAAATGCTATAGTATCTGTTAATGATTCTTCATGTATTTTACCTTTAATGGGAGTAGAATACACTGAAATGGATGGGCCTGTATTTTTTTTTAGTGCTATTGTGTCACTTTCTAGCGATGATACTCCGGGTTATATTGCTGCTTTTGGAGATTTTGCTGGGTGGAATATATGGAGTGGAAATTTAATTAGAGATAAAGATTTAGCAGATGTAGCAAAAACCGGCAGTTATACTGATTTAGTAGATAAACCTACTATTCCATCTGTTGGAAATGGTACATTAACTATTCAAAAGAATGGCACATCAGCTGGAACTTTTACAGCAAATGCTACTACTGATAAAACAATTAATATTATAGTACCTACAAAAGTTAGTGAATTAACTGATGATGTTGTAAAGGGAAAATATTTATCCCTCACTGGCGGTACTATGACTGGTAATATTAATATTAATAACAAAACAATTACTAATTTAAAAACTCCAACAGCCAATACAGAGGCCGCAAATAAAAAATATGTTGATGATTAGATAGCAGCAAATAGTCCATCTACCACAATAATCACTTGGTCTGATGATGGAACTTGAGAAAAAGGAGAGATAAATTATGGGATTATATTTAGGAAAAGAAAAAATAAATAATTTATCAGTTGGATAGGCCGCTTTGGGTATCACTGATATTTCTGATAAAACTACTATTAATATTTCAGGGATTTTAAAAGGGGAAAATAATAAAATAGTTTCAGCTACACCTGGTGTTGATTATGTTGTTCCTGGTGATTCAACTGTAACAAGTGTAAATGGACGAACAGGTGCTGTTACAGTTCATGAAGTCCCCGCTGTAGCCGCTACAGATAATGGCAAATTCCTGCGAGTAGTAAATGGGGCATGGGCGGCAGTAAGTATTGCAAATGCGAATGGAGGTAGCTTCTGATGGCTGAATATTTGACAAATACAACTGACTTAACGGCGGTAGCAGATGCAATCCGCACGAAAGGTGGCACATCTGACCCACTGGTCTATCCGGACGGATTTGTTACTGCAATTAATAACATTCAAACAAGCTCAGGGAGTGGAGGAGCAACTGTGAAGGTTACCAATCTTAAAGAAGATGGCTATACCAATACAGCAGCTTTTAACTATTGGGAATTTGGATCAAACCCAAGGGATGTGAATCGTAAGAGCATATATATAGAAAAAGGCAAATCAGTTACAGTGAATAATGTATTTTGCATATCATCACAATATACTAGTGCACCTACAAGCTATACTGGCATGGACACTTTTGGAACTCCGTATTTATTTCCATATTCCAATTCTGCTGAATATATCACCAATCCTATTTGTCTGACAGGTGATACATTAATTACACTTGCAGACAAGACAACTAAACGTATTGATCAGATGTAGGTTGGTGATAAAATTTTATCATACGATCCGCATTCTATGAAGATCACAGAAGATATTGTAACATATACAGATTCAGCAGATCATAAATATCATACCGAATATGATATCTGGACATTCTCTGACGGATATATTCTTAAAACCGTACATAGACATCGGTTCTATAATATAGAGCAACAGGCTATGGTTTATATGGACGAGTGGAAAATTGGAAATCATGGAATAACAGTTGACGGCAAACAAATTGAGTTACTGTCTCATAAGAAAGTCTATGAAACTATTAGACATTATACTCTTTTTACAAAAAATCAGAACTATTTTGCGAATGGTGTTTTGAGCGGTAATCGATATACATTGCCTATGAATATTTCGTAAAATACTAAATAGAACACAACATCAAAATTATATTCACTTCGAATATAGAAGAATATATTGCTAGCTCAAATAAGAGCTTGCACAATTAAAAACTGAATTAAAATAAAACGCCAAATCAGTAGGATAGGAGGGATTTATCCTACTGCGATGGCAGAGGAGGTAAATAATTAAAATGGCTTTAACAAGTGCATCCAAACAAATATCCTCATTAAAAATAAATAAAGTACCATCTGCAGCAGTCTATGATAAGATGGTTGCACAAAATTTAATCAATGATGATGAATTATATCTTGTTCAAGAAACTGAACATGTTATAAATAAATACACATTTACTGCAACGGCAGGCTAGTCCACATTCACTATCCCATTTGATTTTGACGATAGTAGTGCGCTTACTGTATATTATAACGGTGTAATGATGAAAGAAACTGATAACTATACAGTATCTGGTAAAGTAATTACGCTCGCTGGATTTACAGCCGAAGCAGATGATTATCTTACTGTAATGGGTATAGAGGGCGCCGCGGCAATTGATTTTGGTCAAGAGGCAATAGATGCTATTGCTCAAATGAATACTGCAAAATCAGAGGCTATCACTACTATTAACAATATAAAATCACAAGCCTCTACAGAAATTAATACAGTAAAATCACAAGCTTCTACAGAAATTAATACAGTAAAATCAAATGCTATTACTGAAATAAATAATTTAGTAGCTACATTACCTTCAGATACTTCCAGTATTATGTTT
>JALFMW010000349.1 GCA_022782605.1 Clostridium sp.
TACCTTGTTCTACTATTTTATTTAATATTGGAAGTAATTCTTGTATATTAGATATTTTCTTATCAGTTATTAAGATATATGGATCATTTAAAACTGCTTCCATTTTATCTACATCTGTAACCATGTATGCAGATACAAATCCTCTATCAAATTGCATACCTTCAACAGTTTCTAATTCTGTATTCATAGTCTTAGACTCTTCTACAGTTATAACGCCTTCTTTACCTACTACTTCCATAGCTTGGGCTATTAATTTTCCTATTTCATTATCTCCTGAAGATACAGCACCAACTTGAGCTATCTCTTCTTGAGTTTCTATTGTTCTTGATTGTTTCTTTAATTCTTCAACTGCAGATTCAACAGCTTTTTGTATACCTTTTCTAAGTATTATTGGGTTAGCTCCTGCTGTAACATTTTTTAAACCTTCTCTTATTATAGCCTGTGCTAAAACTGTAGCAGTAGTTGTACCATCTCCTGCCACATCATTAGTTTTAGTAGCAACTTGTTTAACAAGTTGAGCTCCCATATTTTCAAATCTATCTTCTAATTCTATTTCTTTTGCTATAGTAACACCATCATTAGTTATTAGAGGTACTCCAAATGTTTTGTCTAATATAACATTTCTTCCTTTTGGGCCAAGAGTCACCTTAACTGTATCAGCTAATTTGTTTACACCAGTTTCTAATGCTTTTCTTGTATCTTGCGCAAATCTAATATCTTTTGCCATTTTTATACCCTCCTATTATTTACTCAATAACTGCTAAAATATCACTTTGTCTTAAAATTATGTATTCTTCCCCGTCTATTTTAACTTCATTGCCTGCATATTTTGAATATATTACTTTATCTCCAACTTCAACTTCCATTTTTACTTCATTTCCATCTACAAATCCTCCTGGACCCACTTCTATAACTTGAGCCATTTGAGGTTGTTCTTTTGCTGAACCTGGTAAAATAATACCACTTGCAGTTTTTTCTTCAGCCTCAACTTTTTTGATTACTACCCTGTCTGCTAAAGGTCTTATTTTCATAGTTTATCCCTCCTAAAATAGAATTGTATAATTAAGTTTATTTTTACTTTTATCACTCTTCACATATGAGTGCTAACAAGATTATAATAAACCATTTTTTTGAAATTTTCAACTCATTTTTGAACATTTATTTATAAGTATTTATCATTATAGTTTAACTTTATACTTAAATTTTACTATAAAAAATAGTTATAAAATGACTTCTATCATTTTATAACTATTTTTTATAGTATTGGTGAAAAAAGCCTAGATATTGACTCCTTCATTTTTATAAATATCTTTCTATTTTCAAATTTATCTCGTTGCAATTCTTCACTTTCTTGTAAATCATGTATAAAATCTTCCTTAATCTCTTCAATAAGTTGTCTATCATATATAAAAGCATTTACTTCAAAATTTAACTTAAAACTTCTCAAATCCATATTTGCTGAACCTGTTGATGCCATAAAGTCATCTATAATAATCACCTTTGAATGTAAAAATCCTTTATTATATAAATATACTTTACCTCCTGATTCAAGTATTTCTTGAAAATAAGAGTATGAAGCAGTATTTACAATTTTATGGTCTGCAATCTTAGGAAATAAAATTATAAGTTCAACACCACTTAATGCAGCACATTTAAGTGCCTTTAATAAACTTTCATCAGGTATAAAATATGGCGTTTCTATATATATACTCTTTTTAGCTTGGCATATAGCATAAAAATAAGCATAATGCATTGACTCCCAATCAGAATCAGGACCACTAGCAACTATTTGCATCATAGTGTTTCCCTTGGTACTTAACTTTGGAAATAGATTGTTTTTTATCAATACCTCTTTAGTATTGTAATACCAATCAGTTAAAAATATCATTTGTAGCATATATACTGATGTACCTTCTATTCTTATATGAGTATCTCTCCAATATCCGAATTTCTTATTCTTACCTATATACTCATCACCAATATTAATTCCACCCGTATATCCTATTTTTCCATCTATAACAACTATTTTTCTATGATTTCTATAGTTTAGTTGTCCACCAACAGGTATAGCTATTTTCCCCTTAAGATATGGTATTATTTCTATTCCATAAGTTTTCATTTCCTTAAAAAAACTTCTATGAAACCAAAATCTCCAACATCCAACATCATCATAAATTATTCTTATTTTTATGCCTTCTTTTGCCTTTTCGATTAATTCTTTTTTTATTTTATTTCCAATTTCACTATCTTTAATTATGAAATATTCCAAATGTATATGGTCTTTTGCATTTCTAATATCTTTTATTAAATTATCAAATTTTTCATTTCCATCAATATAAACTTGTACATTATTATTAATTGTAAATGGAAATATGCCTGTATTAAGTAATAAACTAATTACTTTTAATACTCTAGAATCCATTTCTTCATAACCGGGTACTTTTCCCTCTTTTATAATTTCACTTTGACATTTAGCTAGCTGTTCCATTTCCTCTAAATTAAATAAAAGCCTATCTTTCTTCATATTATTAGCAATTTTATAAGTATTGTTTATTTTTATTTTTCTAATATTTCGACCTAATATAATATAAATAAATATACCTATTCCTGGGAACAACATAAAAATCAAAATCCATATTAAGGTCTTAGAAGGATCTCTATTTTCTAATATCAGTTTGATAGAAATAATTATACTTAATATATAAAAGATTATTAAAATACCCTTTATAACCATATGATTAATTTCAACTCCTTGAGTTATTATCTTCCTATTCCAAGTTCTCTTGCATAGTAGAATAAGTATTGTTGTGCAAATCCTGCTAAATCCCCGAATTTATCTAATGCAAACTTTCTTATTTTAGGCAGACTTAAGTTGTCTTCCACATAAAATTCTTCCATAACTCTTTTAACCCAAACATCAACAGGGAATGTGTCGTATTTTTGCATACCAAATAAAGCTATACAATCTGCCACCTTTGGTCCTACACCATTAAATTTAACTAATTCTTTTATACATTCACTTGTATCTAATTTTCTATAAGATAAAACATCTTCATTATTTTCGTTAACATAATCGACTACACTTTTTATATATTTATCTCTAAAACCAGTTTGACAAGCTCTAATATCTTCCACTGATACTTTACTTAGCTCCTCTGGAGTTGGAAAAGCATAGTATTTCTTTCCTCTATATTCGTCTATAAATTTACCGTATCTTTCTGATAAGTTATTTATGGCTCTTTGAATCATTGGTATTCTATTATTTGCAGATATTATAAAAGATATAAGCATCTCCCATCCATCTTGTTGTAATATTCTTATACCTTTTCCAAATTCTGTCGCTTTTTCTAAATATTCGTCCATAACTTTTAATTGATTTTTTATTTCACCATAGTTTCTTCCTAAATCAAAATAATCAAACCATATATTTTCAAAGTCTTCTTTATTAGTATTATCAAAAATTATTAAATCATTTTCTTTTTTTACATTTATAACTTTTCCCTGTACTACACCCGTATATGAACCGTCCTCTTCTCTTAACCATCTAAAACATTGTCCACATTCAAATACATGTTTTGGCTCAAAATCTTCACTTATTCCTTCTAGTATAATCTGGTTGTCTTTTTCTATAATATTCATATTTAATTTCCTTTCCGTATTTATATGTATATTTTATTATTTTTAATTTTTATATAGTATATTCTAAAATTTCATAATCTAATATTTTACAATTATATCCTTTATTATATATACCTTATTTTTATAACTTTACACAACTATATATTAGTTTCTGGCCTAATTGTAGCATATAAAAACACCTAGATATATTCATATCTAGGTGTTTAAAAATAATTACATTCCTAATTCTTTAAATTCTCTACTACCTGGTTTTACAAGTTCTTCTTTTCCTTCTTTACAAAGAGGACATTCATCAGCTTCAAATACTTGTATGTCTAATTTTATTGCACTGTATATTGGCATTCCGATG
>JALFMW010000363.1 GCA_022782605.1 Clostridium sp.
TAAGGACAATCTTTTTTAGTCTTGCATCATAAGAAACTGGCTCTCTTTTGATTAAGTTGTTTTTCTCCATCAATTGTAAAATACCTGTGGCTGTAGAGCGTCTAACAGAAAACTCCTCCTCTAAATCCCTTTGAAATATATCTTTATCCTCATTATCACTTAAATAGCCTATTATCCATTTTTGCATGGCCGTAATATTTTTCATTTCCTTGTGAATAGGCAAAGATTCAAAATCTCTTTTTAAAAGATTATGTACCGTCTTTATTTCGAATCCCACCATTTTGTCTTTATCGATTTTAAACACCTCTATTCTGTTAGGACGCTAACATTATATATCTTTCAAACTTTATTGTCAAGTAAGTTATATATTTCTTTTAAAATAAAAAATTCCTACCTTTAGACAGGTATTTTTTATCAAACATATTTATATTTATTTATCCATTTGTGATTACTTTCAATATAGTCATAAACATCTATCCAATCTTCCATTGTTATGCTACTTTTTTGTACCACTTCATCCATATAATTGCTAAAATCAAGTGAGTCAAATTTATTTTGAAACATTTTGCATAAACCAAAAACAATTTCTTCTTCTATCATTTTATCATACTTAAAGAGTAAAATTGCTCCCATAAATTCCTTGCAACCATTATCTCCAAACCTTACCTTATTGTTAAATTGTTTTGATAATGCATGATAAACTGAATCTAACATTTTTTTTAAATCTTTTTCACTATATTTTTCATAAAACGCTCTAAATCCCTTCAAATTAAAGCTTCTCATAATTCTTCCCCTTATGCAATTATTTTTTACTATACCTCTTACTAATAGTTTATACACTTTTACACTGTATTTCTTTATATTTTTTGATTTTTTTATTTAATTTTACTTGTACATTATCAAGTTAACGATTTTAATTATTTTTCATTTCATATTTTGTTTTTTTATTCCATATTTTGTCGTAAATATATATAATATTTATAGTAAAATATTAGGAGGGATATAAATGAAATTAAGACAAAAACTATTATCACTAGGTCTTGCTCTTATAATGAGTGCAGGAACTTACATAAACTCTTATCCTGCAAGTAAACAGAATTTACAAATAGAGTTTATAAATGTTGGTGCAGGAGATGCTATATACATTGAAACACCAAGTGGAGATGATATATTAATCGATGCAGGAACTGCTGATAATGGTAAAAAAGTAGTAAATTATCTTAAAAGCCAAGAAAAAAACATGGATTTAGAATATGTCATATCAACTCATCCAGATGCTGATCATGTTGGTGGCTTAAAATATGTTTTTCAAAATATGAAAGTAAAGAAATTCTACTATCCTAAAGATACTTCTTATAGTACACAAACTGCTAAAGAAGTCTTAAACTTAGCTAAAAAAGAAGCTGGATGCAAAATTTATGATGCCAAAAGTGGAATAAAGATTAAAAGCGGTGGTGCCACATTAGAATTTGTGCACAGCAGCAAAAATTACTCTGCTGACAATGAAGACTCTGTAATGACTTATATTGATTATGGAAATTTAGAAGTTTTACTTACTGGTGATGCTGAAAATGGCACTGAAGCAGCAGCTAAAAAATACAATGTTGATGTACTTCAAATGCCACATCATGGTTCAGCTGGTTCATCATCTTCAGCATTTATAAAAAGATTTGATCCTGAAAAAGTTATTATAAGTACTGATGGTAAAAAATACGGTCATCCTTCAGCTGCTGCAATAAATAGATATAAAAATTATGATAAAAATATTGATGTTTATAGAACTGATAGAAATGGTAATATAGCTATTTATGCAAATGGAAGTAAATGGTGGTTTAAAACATCTAAAAGTTCTTCTCAAAAAATAACTGATACTAAACCAGGAAATAGTTCAACTTCTTCAAGTAATTCATCATCAAATACTTCTACAAAATATGTTTATGTATCATCTACAAACAAATATCATAAAACTTCCAGATCATGTAATATGAAAAGTTCAAAGAAAATGACACTTACATCGGCAAAAAAATCTGGCGCTGTAGCTTGTAAGAGATGTTATTAATAAATTTATTATAATAAAAAACTAATATATAAAAATAAGGAATCTTATATCTTTCATAAGATTCCTTATTTCATATTATTTATTATTTATTATTTATTTGATTTTCTTTTTCTTGATAAGAATGAAAGTAATCCTGTAGCTCCGATTCCATTATAATAAGTTTTTAGTGAATCTTTTTCAGTTTCATCACCAACTGTTTTATAAAATAGCTTTACAGTTTTAACTTTTCTATTGTCTGTAGCTTTAACAGTTATTTTATAGTCATTTATTATATTACATATTCCGATATTTATAAATATTTTTCATGTATTTTTACGCAATTCATATATTTTAATTAATTATTTATTGTATACTTTTCTACTTTACCACTATTATTAATTAATATATATAAAAAAATTCAAATAAATCCACATATATAGTGTGTTTTTATTTTATTTGATATATACTATTTCTGTGGGGGGGTGTATTTATGAAAAAACAAGATATAATAAAACAAAATCAGCTGGCTTGGGATAAAAAAGCAACAGAGGGCAATCCATGGTCAACACCAGTAAGTAAAGAAGAAATCAATCAAGCTAGAGAGGGAATTTTTAATATTAAGTTAACTGCAAGAAAATATGTCCCTAGAAACTGGTTCCCTGAAAATTTAAAGAACGCAAAGATATTATGTCTTGCTTCAGGTGGTGGTCAACAAGGGCCTATACTTGCCGCTGCAGGTGCAATAGTAACAGTGTTTGATATTTCCAGTAACCAATTGAAACTTGACGAGAAAATTGCTAAGGAAAATAATCTTATTATTTCCACTATACAAGGAGAAATGACACACTTGGAATGTTTTAAAAACAATTATTTTGATTTAATCTTCTGTCCTGTTTCTGTTACTTATATACCAGATGTACTGCCAGTATTTAAAGAATCCTTTAGAGTTTTGAAAAATGGCGGAAGATTCTTATTTGGTAGTGTTAATCCTTTAATTTATTTATTTGATAACGATAAGTATGATAAGGGTATTTTTGAAGTTTCAAATAAGCTTCCTTTCAATTCCTTTGATGAATTAACTAATAATCAAATCGTTGAATTTATAAATAATAGAGAGCCCATTGAGTATAGTCATACTTTAGAAGAATTAATAGAAGGTCAAACTGAAGTTGGATTTACCATAGAAGACTTCTATGAAGATATTGACCAAGATGAAATTTGTAATTATACATGTAAGTATTTTGCCACAAAAGCTGTTAAATAGTAATTTTACATAGCAATCATTATAAAAATAGCTAGGTGATTTTTATTTCACCTAGTTATTTTTAGTTTTATAAGTATACAATATACTTATAAATTTCCAAAGGTTTCTATCATTTAATGTCTAATTTTATTAATATGAACTTAAATAGTTCATAAAAAATATATTAAAGGTTGGTGTATCAAATATGGCAAGTGCTATAGTAAATTTTCCTTATAATTCTTTAGGAGTTGCAAGATTAGATTCAAGTGGTGTAGTTCATAATCATATGTATCATGAATGTCCAGTTGGAAGAGTTGACACTAACAATATAATTCACAATGATCCAGTTAATAATTCTCCAATAGGTAGAGTAGATGCTAATGGTATCATACATAATCATCCAATAAATCATTTTCCTGTAGGTAGAGTTGATAAAGATGGATATGTTTATGATAATAAAAATGCTAAAGTTGCTAGAGTTGAAGGTGAAGATTACTTAAAAGCTGGAAGTGCATTTTTATTATTAATCAATGAGTTAAGATAATTTCATAATTTAATATATAATAAAAGGACTTGCATTAAAGCAGGCCCTTATTTTATGCGTATCCAAAAGAACTATCATAAATATTCTTTATTTCTTTTGCAAAGGAATTTTTATTGAAATTTTTACCATGTATAATTAATTTTTCACTAGCTCTAGTCATTCCCACATAAATTAGTTTCCTATCCATTATTTCTTTTTGCTTATCTAAACCACCATAAAAATAATCTACATCCATTAGTATTACAACTTTCCCTTCTAAACCTTTAGCTGAGTAGTATGTACTTGTCAATAAACAACTATCCATATCTTCTTTATCAGCTTCTTTTATAAATCTTGTATTATATCTTATACTTGATGGTAGCATGCTTTTAATTTTTTCACATTGATTTTTAAAATTACACACTATTAATATATCATTGTATGAGTACTTTTTATTTCTAATTAATTCATTTATATAGCTTACAACTTCTTCATATTCTCCTTCCACAAATTCTATAGTATCTATGCTATCATTGTTATTATCTAAAAATGTAAGTTGTTCATCATCACTTTTATAAAATTTATCAACTTCTTCTTGTAGCTTCTCATTTTGTTGTAAAAATTTCAGCGCCATATGGGCTATTTCTTTACCAGTTCTATAACATGTTTTTAAAAAATAAGAACGCCCCTGCATATTTATTCCTAATTTGCTCCAACTATGCTCTTTAGAATTATAAATACTTTGTAATCTATCTCCTGTCATAAAAAGATTTATATCTTCCACTTCTCTTCCTTGATAGTTTTTATATTTATATTTTTTACATAAATTAATACACACTTTTATCCAATCATCTTTAAAATCTTGATATTCATCTATCATCACCGCATCATATGATGGTTTACATTTTTGTAATGCTATTTGGGGTAAAATCTCATTAAACCATTTATTCTTCTCCTCAGAGTTAAGTCTAGAGGGCAATCTTTCTCTACTCTCTCTCATAGCCATTTTATGAAAAGTACTAACGCTTATATTTGCCATATTTACATCTTTTAAGATTGGACTGTTACTGTAATCCATGGCTATTTCATTTAAAATACTTTCTATTTTATTTGTTAGAGATAAATTATAAGTTACAATTTGTATGTTCCAATTAGGATTTTCTTTTATCAAATGAATTGCCCTAGCTATTAATATTTGTGTTTTACCTGAACCTGGAACTCCTGTTATCATATAATGACCATAGGGTATCTTTCTCACAAAGCTTTCCTGTTTTTCATCTAGCGAAAATAAATCAGCACATATTACTTGATCTTTTTCATCCACCTTTTCTTTTACTATTTTTATCTCTGGAAATAGAGAAGTTCTAATATTTATTATTTCTTCTTCACTTATTTCATTTATTTCAGAAGAAAACATATCTTCAATTTGTAGATTTGCTAAAATATCTTTTGTTATGCAATTGATACAATTGCTATTAAACGAAGTTTTTATTTTTTCAACTTGCACATCTTCCTTACTCATATTAGTGAATACAGTATTTGCATAAATACTATCAGCTAAATAATAAATTTTATCATTGTTAGAAATTATTCCATTACAAATATTATAATATTGAGTGGTTTTACTAATTGGATTATCATCTTCCCTATCTACTAATATAACTCTTCTTTTATTTATATCTTTTATGTAAGAAAGTGACCAATCCTTAACCTCTAATATTGATATACCTCTTTTTTCATCTATTAATATAAAATCTGGTATAAGATTAGATATGGTTGGTTGTACATATAAATAGGCCTCTGATTGATATTCTTTGTATAATTTTCTTATTTTATTAAGTAATTCTATTTCGCCTTTAGTTAGCTTCTTAGATTCATTTTTTATAATATTAAGAGTCAAATTTACAGCTCCCTCCACATATTAAATTAATATATAATACGTGGAAGTTTTCTATTTATAACTATTAATTTTTATCATTTAAGGTTCATAATTTAACATAAATTTAATATATTATATCTATAATTATTTATATAATATATTAATAAATCTTTAGGAGGGATTTTGATAATGAGTAGTCTTGATGACCTCTCGAGGAGT
>JALFMW010000367.1 GCA_022782605.1 Clostridium sp.
ATGAGTAATATATGTTTATGTAACAAAGTAACAAAAGAAACAATAGTTTTAGCAGTTAAAAATGGAGCTAAAACTTATGAAGACGTTAAAGAAGCTACAGGTGCTGGAGCAGGATGCTGTAGAGGAGCAAGATGTAAAGGAAACATAGAAAAACTAATAGAGGAAAATAAATAGTAGTTTTTAGAGGAGGTTAAATAATCTCCTCTTTTTTTATTTTATAAACAAGTAATTAGGCAATAATTATTAGTTAAATAGAATATAAATACTTTAGGATGGCTTTTTAAAAAGCAATAGATTTCAATGGAGTGAAAATATGAATAAGGGAATAAGGAAGTATGCATACATCTTTATAAGTATGGCAATGATTATAGTTATTATGGTATCTTCAAGATCAATATTAACTAAGATTGTGATAATAATATTACAGGTTCCTATTAATAGAATGTTAGACCAATATTTTTTTGATAAATTTTATAAAAATATAGAAATAATTAAATTAAAAAAATTAAACTTTTTAGGCTTGAATCCCAAGGTAGAACTGCTAATAGATATTTATGTTTTTTGCTTTGTATATATATTGTTTTCAATATATATATTAGGATATGATGTAAGCTTTATATCTAGCAAAATTATGAAAGTAATATTGATATTCCCTATAATTTTAGTAGTAATTGATAGCTTATATAGTAAGCATCTAGAGGTAAGTAAACAGCAAGATGGAACTATTGTATATAATGTAAGCTACAATGATAATAAAAATATTAGTATATTTGGATTGAGAGTTGGTAAATTTGATAAAGGGATAGTAATAGATGACTATATTTTTTATGATTATGAAATATACTTTACTACTTATAGACAGGACTTTGAATTTATTTTTATTTTAAAAGATGAAAGTAAAATAATAATTAGAGATAAGCGAGCGGTACGTTTTTTTAAAGATATGGTTAAATAATTTATAATTAATGAAGAATTATAAATGATGAATTGGGGAAAAAAGTGCTTTTGAAATTCAAAAGCACTTTTTTATTCATTATTTGTTAAAAAAGGAAAAATATCATATAATTTAATAATGAGGGGTGCATATGGATATAGAAGTAATTTCATTTATAGATGGTATAAGTAGTAATTTAAATGTAGTTGAAGAACTTAGAATATATAACAAAGGTATTAGAAAAAATAAATATTATAAGATTAATAATGAAAATATAAAAATAAGTGTTATAGAAGAAAAAGAATTGTTAAGTTATAAATCAAAAGCAAAAAGGACTGTTATTTTAATAAAAGAAATTAATGAAAAAAATGAAAATATACTTTTAAATTATATATCTAATAATATAGCAGTAGTGATAACAGAAAAGTATATTTGTAAAAATAAAAGTTTAAAGTATGTAAATATATTAAGAAATATAGAAAATAGTCTCAGTTTAGATTTTGAAGTGTTTTTATTTTTTATTGCAAGCAATGATATCTTTAAAGCTTTGCCTTGGAATAAAGGTGAAAATACTATAATTATAGGTAAAGAAAAGGAAGAGAGTATTGTATCTAAAGTGGTTATATCTGCATTGAATGAGATAAATCATATAGATAATAGTAAAGTCATAGAGTTAGGCCTTTATGTAAATAATGAGTTAAGCTTAAAAGAGTTAGCTTATATTGAAGATCCTCTGAAGGAATATTTAAACTATAGTAAGTTAAGAATAATACAAAGAAAAAATACATATACTAATAAATATATTTATTTTATGTTAATATGTAGCGCTTAATAATTAATAAATGTAGTTATAATCTGATTTCTAGAGGTTATAACACACATTTATTAATTATTTTTTTAACAAACATTGTTAAAAAAATAACTTAAATAACTTAAATAATTATTTAATAATTTAAATAAATTGTAGAAATTAGTCGATGCTTGTACAATGAGTATTGTAATGAAGAGGAAATAAACATTACAAATGAAAAATTTATAAGGAGAAAAAATATGTTAGAAATTATTAAAAACACACTGACTGATAATGCTATTTTAGGAGCAATATTTTCATCAGTATCAATAATATTATTAGGTTTCTTTTTAAGAAAAAAAGAAATTTTAAATTCAGCAGCATCTAAAATGTTAACAAAAGTTGTTTTAACAATTTCTTTACCAGCATTAGCTTTCACATCATTTATGAAAGATATTAATGGTGAGCAATTAAAACAAGGATTAAGCATTTTAGTATGGGGATTTGCAATTTACATTTTATTAATACCAATTACTAAAATAATGTATGCAAAAATAAAAGGGGACAAGCAAGACGTTTATAGAGTTTTAACTATATTTGGTTCAACAACATTCTTTGGAACACCAATTGTAACAGCAGTTTATGGTGCTGTAGGAACAATGTACTCAAATATATTCAATATAGCTTATAGAGTTTTCTTATATTCATATGCATTTATTAAAATGTCTGGAACAAAGATGGACAAGGAAAACTTTAAAAAGAATATGAAAGAAATATTCTTAAATCCAATAATCTTAGCAACTTTCTTAGGATTATTTATATGGTTATTCCAAGACAAACTTCCACAAGTAGCAGTAACTGTTAATGGAGAAGTTAAAGAATTTGCTTTCTTAAGATTAGATCAAACTTTACCTTGGTTCTATAAATCTTTAGATTACTTAAAGACATTAGCTTCACCACTTGCATGGATTTCTATAGGTGCTACATTAGCAGAAGTTCCATTTAAGAAAGCAGTTGCACAAAAAGATGCATGGGGTTACAGCTTAATAAAAGTATTATTAGTACCAGTTATAAACTTAGTATTATTAGTAGTAGTAAGCAAATTAGGAATATTACCAGTTTCATTTGAAGGAATGGCAACAACAGTTATTATGATGGCAGCTCCAACAGCTACAGTTGCAGCAGCATATGCTATTAGCTATGATAGAGAAGCATTATTTACATCAAATTGTTCATTATTATCAACAGTAGTTGCAGTAGTTGCAATGCCAGTGTGGATAATAGCATTAGAAGTAATTAAAAATATAGGATTATTTGCATAAAACAATATAAATTTAAAGAATAATATCTTATTTTAAGATATTATTCTTTAAGCACTTTAAAATCATTAAGAAAAATTGGCAAAAGAGGAGATTTTTATTATGGTAAAATTAGTTTGTTATGGAGTAAGAGAAACAGAAGTACCTTTCTTTGAAGAAATAAACAAGAAATTTGGTTATGATATAAAGTTAGTAACTTTAGGACTTAATCATGAAAATGTTAAAGAAGCTATTGGAGCAGAAGCAGTAATGGTAAGAGGTAACTGTAAAGCTGATAGACAAAACTTAGAACTTTTAAAGGCAAATGGATTACAATATCTTTTAACAAGAACTGTTGGATTTGATCACGTTGATTTAGAAGCAGTAAAAGAATTAGGGTTAAAATGTGCAAGAGTACCAGGATACTCACCAAATGCTATAAGTGAATTAGCAGTTTCATTAGCAATGATGTTATTAAGACATACAGCATATACAGTAAATAGAACAAGAGAAAAGAATTTCTTAGTAGATCCTTTCATGTTCAGTAAGGAAATAAGAAATTGTACAGTTGCTGTACTTGGAGCAGGAAAGATTGGTTTAACTACAGCTAAGTTATTTAAAGGTCTTGGTGCAAGAGTAATAGCATACGATGTATTCCAAAGTGATGCAGCTAAAGAAATAGTTGAATTTATGGAATTAGACGAAGTATTAGCACAAGCTGATGTTATTTCAGTACATATGCCATACATAAAAGATGTAAATTACCATATGATTAACGATGAGTTTATAGCTAAAATGAAAGATGGTGCTATATTAATTAACACAGCTAGAGGGGAAGTACAAGATATAGATGCTATAGTTAGAGCTGTAGAAAGTGGTAAATTAGGTGGATTTGGTACAGATGTTTTAGAAGGTGAAAGTGCTGTATTTTTTAAAGATTTAAATGGACAAGCTCTTGAAAATGAAACTCATCAAAAATTAATAGACCTTTATCCAAGAATATTAGTTACTCCTCATATAGGATCTTACACTGATGAGGCATTAACTAACATGATAGAATTCTCATATGAAAATTTAAGAGATTTCTTAAATGATGGAACTTGTAAAAATAGTATAGCTTAGTTATAAAAAAGAGAGTATAAGCTTAGGAAGGTTTTCTTAAGTATATACTCTTTTTTAATATGTAAGAATATATAAAGAAAAAATATTAAATGCTAGCAAAAGATAATAGTAAATTGAATAGTTGGTGTGTTATGAAAAAAAAGTTAAGTTTTGAAAATTCAATAATTTTTACTGCAGTATTTATTACGTTAATACCTTTAATTTTGTCATACTCAATATTTATATCATCTAAGCTTGAAGATATAGATGAAAATATCAGAGATGCATTAAAGGAAACTGGCTTTTGTATTGCACAAAATAACTTAGTACAGGAAAAGTTATATAGAAAAGAAAATGATTTCTTTATTCAACAGTACACTAAAGGATATATTGATAACTTTAGAGATGTAGACCTTATAGTAGTGGGTGACATGGAGGGAGTAAAATATTCTCATTTAGACGAAAAACAAATAGGAGAAGTATATATAAATGATGACAAGCAAAAAGTACTAGAAAACGGTAGTAGTTATTATTCTATTATGGAAGGGTCTATGGGAATAACTTTAAGATGGTTTCAACCAATATTTTATGAAGGTGAACAAGTTGGGTTCGTAATGGTGGGGAGGTATTATGAAGCCATAAATATGATAAATTCAAAAACAAAAATGAACTATTTAGTATTGTTTATTTTTGGGGTATTAATAGCAATTATTGCTTCTAAGATATTTGCTAGAAGAATAAAAAGGGCAATATTAGATATGGAGCCAGAAGAAATATCTATGTTGTATAATCAAAAGAATATAATTATAAATACTGTAAAAGAAGGAATAATAGCTTTAGATAAAAAGAAAAAAGTAGTAGACATTAATAATGGTTTTTATGAATTATTTAATGATTTCAATATGAATGATATTTTAAGTAAGCTTAAAGTATACATTGATGATAAATTAGATTTAGAAATGAAGGAATTTATTATACAAAATAAAAAGATTTTTGTTACAATAAAGCATATTGCTCAAGGAAATAATTATTTAGGGGCGGTAATAACCTTTGTTGATAAAAAAGAAATAAATAAGATAGCAAAAGAAATAACGGGTATTGATGAAGTAATTAAAAATCTTAGAGCTAATGTACATGAGTTTAAGAATAATATCCATGTTATATTTGGGCTTATACAATTAAAAGAATATGAAGAAGCTAAAAAGTATATATTAAATATTCAGCAATTACAGGAGAACAACAGTAGTAAATTTAAAAAGATAGAAGATTATTATGTAAAGGCATTATTGTTAAGTAGGGAGTTAGTAGCTAAAGAAAGAAAAATAAAGTTTGAACTTACTGATGAATCATTTTTAGATTTTGAACATGGTATAATAGATTCTTATGATTTAGTAACTATATTAGGGAATCTCATAGAAAATGCTTTTGAGGCGTGCTCTTTAATGGAAAATGAAGAGAAAGAAGTGGAAGTTTCCTTATACGAAGATAAAAATATAATAGAAATTCAAGTTCGTGATAATGGTAAGGAAATACAAAAAGATATAAAAGAATTTATATTTAAAGAAGGGGTTTCATCCAAAGGAGAAGGGCGAGGAACTGGATTATTTCTAGTTAAAAGTAGAGTTGAGTTATATAATGGGCATATTGAAATTGAAGAATTTAATGATGAAAAAATATTTGTTGTAATTATATATAAAGGAGAATAAATATGGAGAAAGTTTTAATAGTTGAAGATGATCCAATGGTGGCACTTATTAATAGAAGGTTTCTTGAGCAAATTGGGGATATAGAAGTGTTTGGACCAGTCATGTATGAAGATGAAATATTGGAGATTATTAAAAAAGAGAGTATAGACTTAATAATTTTAGATGTATTTTTACCAAAGAAAAACGGTGTAGATATACTAAAATCACTTCGTAATAAAAAGATATTTACAGATGTTATTATGGTAACTGCAGCTAATAGTGCTGAAGAATTAAAAAAAGCTTTTGCTTATGGAGCAGTTGATTATCTTATTAAACCTTTTGAATTTGAAAGATTTGAAGAGGCATATAAAAAACATAAGATACGTAAAGAAATTCTATATAAAGATAATAATATTGATCAAAGCCAAATAGATATTATTACAAGCTTAAAGATTAGTCACAATAGTATTAATCTTCCTAAAGGATTAAATAAGAGGACATTAGAAAAGATAATAGAGTTTTTAAAAGAAAATAGCGGTAAAATATGGACACTTAGAGAAATTGCTTATGAAATAAAAATAAGTAATGTAACTATTAAAAAATATATGGATTACTTAGAAAGTGTTGATATGCTACATGTTGAAGCTACTTCTGGTAATGTAGGTAGACCAGAATTAAAATACTCTCTAAAAACATAAATATATTATAGTTACATATATGGTATAATAAGTAAAAGGGGGCTAAGAGTATGAGATATGATAAGCATAAATATATTGGGTTTTTAGGATTACTATCAATAATAGGACTTAAAGGGTTTATAACAGGAAATCACTTATGGTTTTTATTATTTATTAATTATGCTTGGTTTACATTTTTTTATGAAAATAGCATTGTTTATAAAGAAAGATAGTATATAGAAGATAAAAAGTAATAGAATATATGAAGTCAATTCCAGCATGGAAAGAAAATTTTTAAAAAGTAACTTAACTAAAGTTACTTTTTTTATTATACTTAATTAATGAGGTAAAAAGACATAATAAAAAAGAGGTGATAGTAATGGTTCATATAATAATGATGATAATAAACATAATGAATTTTTTGGCAATTTTTTATATGATTTTTAAAGAAAAGAGATCTGCCAATAGCATAATAGCCTGGGTGCTAGTAATTTATATTGCTCCAGTGATAGGATTTATTGCATTTTTATTAGTAGGAAGAAAAATGAATAATTCCAATATGTTTGGT
>JALFMW010000368.1 GCA_022782605.1 Clostridium sp.
TATTAATTTTTATACTAAGGCTAATACTTTCCCCAACATTTATATTATTTAAGTTGCTAAAAGTTAAAGTTTTATTATTAATCTCTGCATCATACCTTTTTGTGCCTAAATTTACACCTTTTTCTCTAAAATACACATCATAGCCATCCATATTATATGGTGATGTAATACTTACTTTAAGTTTTTCAATTTTCCCTTCATTCTTAAAGTTATTTAAACAAAAATTCACATCACCTGAGAAAACCGGCTCTACTTCATAAGTTACTTTAAATTTATAAGCACCTTTTTCTTTAGGTAAAATTAAAGTATTATCTGAAGAATCAAAATTTATCTTCTCATTATCTATACTTACATTTTTAATATAATCCCTACCTTCATCTTCCCAAAGATAAATTCTAATTAAATTATTTTCTTCTCTTTCTTCATTTGTTTCTATAATATATTCTCTATTTATGAGGTATTTTTTCTCCTCTGTTATTTGAGCATTCATAATATCACTTTTTACAGTGTAAGGATACCTTCTTATTGGAGCATTTTTAAAAGCGCCTTGATTTAATTTTGCATTTACTGTTACACCACAGTATGAAGGAATTGTTGACTTAGATCTTATATTAATTTGATTTTTATTAGTTGTGTAATCTACATAAGTAGAAGTTTTACTACCATATTCACCGTCTGTAATTGTTATTTTTTGAAGAGTTGCATTTTTAGGATAAGTAATTGTTGATGTAAAATTTTCTATATAAGTGTCCCACTCAGGACCTAAAACATTTAGATATATGTAGTCACCATCTACCTGTTCGTCATCATAGTATTTTAATGTATAATTGATTATATAAGTTTTATCCCCTTCTATGGTTTTATCTTCATCACCAATCTTAAGTTCCAGATTTTCTCCATCATATTTTTCAAAGGGATCACCAACTACACTTACGTCAGTAATCTTGTAGTTTTCTAAAGAACCTTCTATGGGAATTTTTCTTATTATTCCATGTCTTTCTTCATTAAAATATACTTTCAAAGTTTCTCTTATTTTAAATTCCCTTTTGTCATTAGCCTTCACTTGCACATCCATATGTTTTATATAATATCCATCATCATCTGCATGTACACTATAAGGCATAAAGTTAAAAATACACATTATTGTCACTAATATAACTAAGATTTGTTTAATTTTTTTCATTATATCCCTCCTTCCTATTATTAAAAAATTATTTTTTATATCCCCCTATAAATTCCTGCTTATTTATATTATAGTTAAAATTAAGCTAAATTAGTTTGACACAAAAATTTTTTTATTGTAAACTTATTTTGACCTCAAACTAACTCATTAATATATGAGAAATCTAAGGAGAATCAAGATGAACGTTTTAGAAGCAATCTATGCACGTAAAAGTATTAGAAAATTTAAAGATGAAATAGTACCAAAAGAAGATATATTAAAAATGTTAGAAGCAGCAACACAAGCTCCTTCACCAAAACATCAACAAAACTGGAACTTTGTTGTAGTAACTAATCGTGAATTAATAAATAAAATGGCTGATATAGTAACTGCAAGTCATGAAAAATTAGGTGAAATAGCAAAAACTGAAAAAGATAGAAAAATACATATGAGTGTTATAAAATACTATACATGTTTTAGAAATGCACCTGCTGTAGTAATAGTATACGGTTCAGAATACAAAATGATTGAATATAAAATACTAAAAGAAAATAATGCTTCAAAAGAAGTACTAGATATGTTAGTATCACCTCAATCAGCTGCTCAAGGAATAGGTGCCGCTGTTGAAAACTTCTTACTTGCAGCAACAGAAATGGGATATGGAACTTGTTATATGACAGGGCCTACTCATGCTAAAGCTGAGTTAGAAGAATTAATAGGATTTGAAAAACCAGGATTTGAATTAATGTCTATGATAGCTTTAGGAGTTGCAGCAGATGAAACACCTGCTAAGCCACCTCGTAAACCGCTTGAAGATGTGGTAACATTTATTGACTAATACAAATTAGAAAAGTAGGAGCATGGCTCCTACTCTTTTACTTTGCAATATATTAATATTGTGAATTTATATTCCTGTTAATTTTTCTTGATCTTCTGGATATCTCTCTCCCACAATATTAATTTTTGAAATCTCATTATTCAATTCATTTAGCTCTTCCTTTGTGAATATAACATTACAAGCTCCTATATTTTCTTTCAGACGTTCTAATTTCTTAGTTCCAGGAATAGGAACAATCCATGGCTTTTGATATAATATCCATGCTAATGCAATTTGTGCTGGAGTAACATTTTTCTTTGCTGCAAAGTCTTTTACCATATCTGCCAATACCATATTAGAATCTAAATTTTCTACATTAAAACGCGGTATAGTATTTCTAAAATCATTACTTTCAAACTTGGTATCTTTATTAATACTTCCTGTTAAAAACCCTTTGCCTAGTGGGCTAAATGGAACAAAGCCTATAGTAAGCTTTTCTAAAGTCGGTAATAATTCTTCTTCACAGTTTCTATACCACATAGAATATTCGCTTTGAACAGCAGAAAGTGGACAAACTTTATGGGCACGACGAACTGTCTCTACCCCTGGTTCAGAAATTCCCCAATATAAAACTTTGCCTTCTTTTATTAATTCTTTAACAGTATCTGCTACTTCTTCAATAGGAACATTTGGATCAACACGATGTTGATATAGTAAATCAATATAATCTGTATTTAAGCGTTTAAGCATACCATCAACTGCTCTTTTTATTGTTTTCGGCCTACTATCTAAGCTAATGAATTTTCCACTTTTGCCCACATTATTTCCTGTAAAGTCAAATCCAAATTTAGTAGCAATAACAACATTTTACGATGCCCTTTTATTGCTTCTCCTAAAAGTTTTTCATTTTCATATGGACCATATCCTTCTGCTGTATCAAAAAAAATTCACCCCTAAATCAATAGCTTGATGAATAAGCTTAATCATATCATTTTTCTGAGGAAATGGTGGATAACTTTGAGTCATTCCCATACATCCCAGTCCAATTGTAGATACTTCAAGTCCTTGATTTCCTAATTTTCTTTTTTCCATAAATAATAATCCCCCTAGTATTATTTAGTACTTATTTGTCTTTTTATTGCATAGTTTAATTCTAAACCCTTAAGTTAACTTAAGATCAATATATAATATAAATATTTTTCCATTAAAAAAGCATGAAATTACTTCATGCCATTAATCATTATTATTCTCATCTCTTTTTTTCCAATCATCAACTAATTCTTTTGTAACTACATCACAAATATTATAGTAATTATTTATTTTGTAGTTTGTAATATCGAGACATTCATTTAGCTCTTTTATTCTATCCTCAATATTTTTCTTTATATTTATAAGTATATCCCTTCTTTCACTTTTTGTTGATTCCCCAACTTGAGCAAGACGAACATACTCTCTAATACATTCTATACTTGCTCCAGACTTTTTAAATTTTTTTATAAATTCAATCCATCTTATTGATATTTCATCATAGTCCCTAATTCCAGACTTGGTTCTTGGAACTGGTGGAATTAAACCAATTCTTTCATAGTAACGCAAGTTATCAATAGATACTCCTGTTAATTTTGATGCTTCTTTTATTGTCATTTTCCCCCTCCATACTAAAAAATACTATGTACAACTATTTATTAAATTTATCAAGTAATTTCTATATTCAACCTTCATTATATTATAACACTAACTTATATATATTTTCCGTATATAAACATATCATATATATTGCCATTTTTGAAAACTGCATTTTTCTTAATTCCTTCCAAAACAAAATCATTTTTTTCCAATACTCTTTGAGAGGCTATATTAGGTTTATAGACTATTCCTGTAATCCTTATAATATCTAACTTGTCAAATGCTATTTTAGTAATTTCACTTACAGCTTTTGTCATTATGCCCTTTGACCATTTATCACTTGACAAAAAATATCCTATCTCAGCATCTTTACAAAATACATCACTCTTTTTTTCAACAGATATACTTCCTACATATTTTCCATCAACAATGAT
>JALFMW010000379.1 GCA_022782605.1 Clostridium sp.
TGTTGTAAAATAGAAGTAGGGGATGGACGTGGAATTTTTAAATAAAAACTTTAGAGTTAGAGCATATTGTAAAGACAATATAATCTTTATAAATGCAGAAGATACTGCTAGAGAATTTGGATTTATAAAGAATAATAGAGTAGATATAAATAAACTAAATAGATATGCAATAGAATTTGGATATCCAAAGGTGGAGGAGTATATAGAGGAAACTTTATTCTTAATGTTAGGCATGAGAGCAGAAAAGAAAGAAGCTAAGGATTTTCAATTGTGGGTAGCGACAGAGATAATGCCAGCACTAAGAAAAGGAGATAACGAAGAACTACAGAAATTAAGTATGACCTTCATAGAAACTACCGAGAAAGCAAAGCAACAATTTAAGCCCACTCATAAGACTAAACTTTATTATAATAAGCTAATAAAACAGCTTACTAATAATAAAAAAGAGCAGGAGATAGTTAAAAGCTGGGTATTTGCAACATTAAATGCACGTAAATGGGAAGATATATCTGTAAATGATCATGATAAAGTAATAGAAATAATAAAGACTGTAGCAGCATTAATAACTACTAAAGAAGAACAAATAACTTTTTTAAAGGAGAAATAATATGGATAATGAAATAAATTTATTAACAATAGCAGCAGACATTGCAGGAAAAGTAGATATAGATAAGGTAGACAAAGACCAATTAAAATTAAGTGAATATTACATGCAAAGTGATTTAGAGGAATTAAGAAGAATAACTAAAGCCGATAGCGAAGGCTTTAATCCTATTAAAATAAAATTATTACAAAACATTGCAAAGGAAGCTATAAGATCTATATACATTCTAGGATATTAAAAAAAGGATGATGCAAAATGGGGAGACGAGTATATGTTAGACAAGTTAATGTCGAAGAAATATTAAAAGATTACTATAAAGAAAAAAGACTTATACCAAAGTATCAAGAAAAAATAGAAAATTTAAAACTAGAAGATGAACAACTAGAAAAAAGATTAAAAAAGAATGACTATACTCTCAGTACCGACCTAACTGCTCTTACAATATCAGAAAAAATTCAAGCTAATAGCGAGGGAATAAGTCAGCAAGAAAAGGAAATGTATAAACAATGTCAGTGCATATTAAATAGACAGCAGTTAATTTGGGACAAGATTAATACCTATGAAGAAAAAATACTAGAAATAAAACTAAAAGCCAATGATGTAGAGATAGCATTAGAAGTACTAAAAAAAGAAGAAAAGGAATTTATAGAGCTTAAGTATAATAATGAAAAACAATGGCTAGAATTAATGGAAGAAATGCATATAAGTAAATCTACAGTTAAATACAGAAACGATAAAATAATGAACAAACTAAAAAAATATCTATAAAGAATCTGAAAGGAGGCGATAAAAATGAAACAAATTTTTAAATCTCTAGTAACTAGATTGAATAATAAAGGTACTATAGTATCTTTAGCAGCTTTAATAGTAAGTCTATTATGCCAATTTGGACTTAATATTGATAGTGAAAAAATATTAACTATAGTACAAACTATCTGTAGCATTTTAATAATTTTAGGATTACTAAATGATCCTACAGATAGTACCAAAGGATATATTCCAGGAGTATCAGACAAATTAGTAAATAAGACAGAAAAATAATCGCTAAAGTATTTTGTAAAAAAATTTTTGAGAGGTGATTTTATGAAACCAATAAACAGATTAATAAGTCCTTATAATCATTATGATTATAATAATATTGCTTATATAGTTATTCATTACGTAGGAGCACAAAGCTCTACCGCTCATAATAATGCAGTTTACTTTAATGGTGGTGATCGTCAAGCATCAGCTCATTATTTTGTTGATGATAATGAAATATGGCAAAGTGTTGAAGATTATCATGGTGCCTGGCATGTTGGCAATACAAGAACAGAAGTTAATAATACTAATAGTATTGGTATTGAGATGTGTTGTATGGGCCCTAATTTACAGGTAACAGAAGCAACAGAAAATAATACAATTGAACTTGTAAAATACTTGCTTAATAAATATGGGCTACCTATAAGTAGAGTTAGAACTCATTATCAAGTATCAGGAGGAACTAAGGTTTGCCCTAATTGGCAAGCTAATAATTGGGCTAGATGGAATAACTTTTTAGCTAAGTTAAACGGTACAGCAGTTTCTACTCCACCTACTACCAATACATCTAATAATCCTATATATAGAATAAGAAAGAGCTGGAATGATGCAGCAAGTCAAGTGGGTGCTTATAGAAACCTTGAAAGTGCAAAAGCTCAATGTCCGGTAGGTTACAGCGTTTATAATCCATCAGGGGCTTGTGTTTATACTAATGCAGCTGCAGTTACTAGGCATTATGATGAATATGGTACTTTTTACTTTAATACTACTGTTAAAATTAGAAGAGGTGTAGGATTAAGTGGTGCTGATACTGGAGTTTGTTATTATGCAGGTGAACATGTAGTTTATCATCATGTATGGCTAGGTGTTGATGGTTATAACTGGATTCAATATACTAGCACAGATGGGACAGAAAAATATTGTGCTGTTAGAGATCTTAGTACAGGCGAAAAGTTTGGATATGCAATATAAATAAAAAATTGGGGTAAAATAAAGGGGGAGCCGATAGGCTCCTCCTATTTATATATTT
>JALFMW010000389.1 GCA_022782605.1 Clostridium sp.
TCATTTTAAATTAATTGGCTTTACTGATAATGATTTAGAATATTATGGTATCAATGAAAGTTTATCTTATAGTGAAGAAGATAGTAAACTTCCGTGGGAAAGATACTAAAGGGGGAGTGATTATAATGAAATATTATAGAATATATTTAAAAAATAGAGTTATAGATTATGCTTATTCAATTGAGCAACTTAAAGAAGTAATTGCTTACAATAAAGTTGATTATATTGAATTATGTGAAGATAATAAAATATTAAAAGTATATAATTCATTAGAAGAAGTTATAAAGGAGAGTGATTAAATGACTAAAAAAAACAAGTTTATGAAGAACTAGAAAAAAGTTGGAATGGAGGTAGATAATATGATAAACTTTGACTTAATTAAAGGTGCTATTTATGGTGGTGCTGTAGGTGATGCTTTAGGAATACCTGTTGAATGTAGAACTAGAACTGATGTTAGAAATACAAGTTTTAGAAAAATTGAAAAAGAATTAAGTTTTTTTAGTGATGATACTTCATTAACACTTGCATCAATGGACGCATTAGTTAAAAGTGATTTTAAAAGAGAAACGTTTATGAATAATTTTGTAGAATGGTTATATTATGGTGCTTACACAACTTTAGGTTATGCTTATGGTTATGGGAAAGGTACTAAAGACGCAATAGATAAGTTTATTAAAACAAATAATGTTAGTAATTGTGGTAATGATAGTTTTGAAAATAATGGAAATGGTGCATTAATGAGAATAACACCAGTTTGTTTAGCATTATTAACAAAAGAATATGATATTGATACAATGATTACAATATTAAGTGATATAACAAAATTAACACACGCAAATGAAATTAGTATTTTAGGTAATGTAATTTACTTTATATTTTTTAAAACATTAATAGAAACAAAAAACAAATATATTGCTTATGATGTTATGAGAAATTTTGATTATTCAAAATGGTTTGATGAAAAAACAATTAAAAATTATGATAAAATATTAAATGGAAACTGTAATATAGAACCGAGTGATACTAAAAACTTTTTTGTAGTTAATACTTTAGAATGTGTTATTTTCTGTGTTATGAATAATAATAATTTTAAAAATAGTATTGAATGTGCTATAAAATTAGGATATGACACTGATACAGTAGCAGCAATTACAGGAAATATTACAGGTGCTTTATATGGTTATAAATCTATACCAAAAAGATGGTTAAAAAGCCTTGAAGGTAAAAAACTATTAGATATTAATATTAAAAGATTTAATTATAAGTTTGTAAATGAACGTGATTAAAATGTATTAAAGGAGGAATTATGTTTATAATATGCGAAAAATCTTATATTGAAAGACTAGGAAAATTAATTGATGATGAAATAAACTTATATGATAGTGATAACGTTGCTGGAATACAAAATTTTTTGAAAATACAAAATGTTAATGTTACTAAAAGAGCAATTTATAATGCTATAAAAAATAAAAATTTGATTAAAAATAAATATAGTGTATATAAGATAAAAGTGAAGTAAGTAAGAAAACATATGATATAATGAAAGAAAGGAGGTATTTAGGAAGTGAAAACTTACATAAATGAAACCTTAGAAATAAAAGGTATGAGTGAAGATAAATATGAAATGTTAATTGATTTTTTAGAAGATACTGGAATAGATTTTAAAGAAACTGAATATGCAGACTATACAATAGATGAAAGAACTGAAGATGAAAAATATAATGACTGGTTGTGTGATTTGGGAGAAATTCAATATGAAGAACAAAAAATGAAAGAATTAGAAAGGAATGTATAGATGCTTAAAAATGTAAAGTTAAGAGACTATCAAAAGAAGATATTAGATGATTTAAAATATGTTCCAGCAATAGGACTTTTTATGGGAACTGGAACAGGTAAAACACTTACAAGTCTTGCTAGATTTGAGCAAAATCCAACTAAAAATCTTTTAGTAATTTGCCCTCAAAAAATCATAACACAATGGTGGGAAGTTTTAGAAAAACACACTGATTTAAAACCATTAAGGTATAAACTAGATATGTCAGCAAAGAATAAAAATAAACTTTTTGAACAATATTTAACATATAAAGATGTTACACCTAATTGTATAGTTGTTAATTTTGATATATTAGATAAAATAACTTGTTTAGATAAGTATATAGATAATAATTGGACTATCATTATAGATGAAAGTCATAAGATTAAGAATATGGGAAGTTATAGACACCCTGTTAAAACTACTAAAAGGTGTTTAGAATTAGGAGAAAAGACTTTATATAAAATAATACTTACAGCAACACCTACTGAAAAAGAAAATGGTGGATATATTGATTTATATTCTCAATTAAAATTTCTAGGTTATGTTGATTATAGTGAAAGTTATTTTAAAAGTAATTTTTGTATAATTGATAAAATACAAATACCAGGTATGCCTTTTCCAATTAATAAAATTGTTGGATATAAGTTAAAAAATATAAATAATGAATTGAAACCAATATTAAATGCAACTTGTAGATATTATGCTCCAAAATATGGAGATTATGAACCTCAAAAGATTAAAGTAGAAATACCACGTGCTAAAAGTTATTCTAAACTTTTAAGAGAAAGAGCATATAATGAAATTATTTTTGATAACGTTAGTGCTATGCGAATTGGTAAAAAATCATTAATTGGTGGAATTGTTACTGGAACTAACGAATTTGGTGATAGGTTTAATTACAATGATAATAATGAAAAAGCAGACTGGTTAGAGGAATTTTTATCTAACACTGATGAAGTAGTTAGTGTTCTTTATTGTTATAATGTAGAAAAAGAAAAGATAGTTTCTGTATGTGAAAAATTAAAAAAGAAATACATTGTTATTAATGGTGAAGTAAATGACAAACCTGCTGAACTTAAAAAAGATTTTGATGTAGTTATAGGTCAATATCAAGCATTTAGTGAAAGTTTAGATGGTCTGCAATATAAGTGTCATTTAATGGTATTCTATTCAATGCCTGATAGTAGTTTAATGTATAAACAAAGTCTAGGTAGAATTGATAGAATAGGTCAAGAAAAAGTACCAACATATTATCATTTAATAATGAATAGTACAATAGATGAAAGCATTTACACTATGCTTAAAAATAAGATATATTTTAGTGAGAAAGAATTAAATGAATTGGAGGTATGATAAAAATGAAATTTGATTATGTAGAAAGTGCTAAATATATTATATTATCTGTTTTAAAAAGTGGTATTCCAACAATAGATGCCATTGATAGCATATATGAGATACAAAATGGGAATAAAGAAGAATTTAAAGAACATATAAAAGCAATTAAAAATATTATGAGTAAAGCATTAAAAGAATTAGAAAAGGAGAAATGATTATGAACAAAAAAGAGTATGTGAAATTATAGAATATATTAAATAATTTAGGAGATGATGATTATGAATGATAAAGAAATATTACAATTAGAACAAGGAAGTGATAGTAATGAATAAAGAATTAAATGAAGATGCAAGAACCAAACAAGATTTGTTGTATGAGTGTAGCAGTTTAGAAAGTAAGTTAAGCAATGAAATTATTAAGAATGAGCATTTAGAACAACAATGTAAAAAGCAAAAAGGAGTAATAGATAAAGCAATAAATAATTCTCAATATTGGATAGATTATTATACAAGATTAAATAGTGATGAAAGAATTGCATTAAGATTACAAGAAAATATAGATATATTAAAAGAGGTGTTAGAATGAAGTGTGAAATATGTGGAAATGAATTTGAAAATTTCCATGCACAGGGATTTGATCATAAAATTTATTGTCCTTTGTGTTATTTTAAAAAAGCAAATCAAAAATTAAAGAAACAACTTGAAGATAAAACAGAAGATTATAAAAGAATGAAAGATAATTTTGATATCAAAGTTGATGTACTAACTAAAATAGAAACTCAACAAAAAGAGTTTATAGAATATATGAATAAAACAATAAAAGAACTAGAATGTGATGATGTTGATGATGAAGAAATGAAAGGCTATTTAATTCAAAGAATAGATACATTTAAAGAAATTTTATCAAAATATAAAGAAATAATAGGAGATGATAAATAATGATAAAGATAACTTTTGAAAAAGATTATAGCAAAGATTTTAATATCAAATTTTATGGATTAATAAAAGTTAATATTGTTTATGATAATGGAAAAGTAGTATCAATCAAAGAGAAAAAGAAAGCAAAAGAATTACTTGAAGAAATAACAAAGTTTAAAGAATTTTATGGCATAAAAACTGATGATGTAATAACTATAATTGATATGTATTTTGCTAATTATTTTAATATAGAATACATTGGAAAGCCATTATTTTAGATAGTCAAGGAAATTGGTTTAGTATTAATAGAGGTGAAAATGAATAAAGAAGAAATAGAAGAATTAAAAGACTTTACTATTGATTTAACTGATATAGATGAACTTGCATTAGGTTTAGAAGTTTGTTCTAAAAAATCAAATATGATTATTCAAGAATTTGCAGATACAATTATTCAATTACAACAAGAAAATAAACAACTAAAAGATAATTGGAATAAGTTAAAAGAATATCTTAACTATAAAAGTGAAAGGGCTGTAGGAGAAGATGAATATGTTTATGATGAAATATATAATGAAATACAAGAACTAGAACAAGGTAGTGATAATCAATGAGTAGAGTACATTTAGGAATGAAAAGACCTATAAAACAATTTGGAAAATACTATACAAAACTATTAAATCTTATTGATGAGATAGAAATGTATCCACCTGAAGATGAAATACAAAAAGATTTATATGTTTCAAGATTAAAAACAACATTTAATGACACTTTAATACAATTAAATAATATAAAAAACACACAATTAGAATTATTAGAGAAAGGTTTGTGAGGTTATGAAAATAATAAAAAAAGGTAAAACATATAGAAAACATAAATGTTGCAAATGTAAAACTATTTATGTGTATCACATATTTGAAGATAAAATTGGCGAATTAATATATTGCCCTGAATGTGGTAATTTTTTAGATTTTCATATATTTGATAAAAAGATAACAGAAGAAGAATATAAAAAATTAAATAATTTAGGAAGTGATAGGGGTTATAAATAATGATAATAAAACCATTTTTAAGCAAATCAATTGAAATATGTGAAAGATGTGGGAAAATTGATATAAATACTTATGCAAGATATAAATTAAAAAATGGAAAATATGTATTATATGGTGCTTATTCAAGATGTCAAAATTGTGAGAAAACAAAAGAATTTACAGAAGATAAACTAAAACAGGAGTTATTAAGAAAGTAGGAGGTGATTAATATGTTTACAGATGATTTTGATAAACCATTTAGAATATTTATAGTATTTTCATATATTGTTGTAACAGTATTATTGATAAGTCTTATTATAACAGTTTATAATGATGTTAAATTCAAAAACAAAGTAATGATTGGATATGATAAATGTATAAATATTAATGAAGATTTATATTGTAAAGTAAAATAAAGAAGGGAGATGATTAAGTTGAAAGAGAAATTAAGTGTTGGAGATGTTATATGTGCCAATTACAATGGATTTGATGGTGAAAAGAGAGTTGGAATATTTTTGATAGTATATGATGAAAGACAAGATAGAATTTATACAACTGGACATACAAATTTAACTTGTGCAAAAATTACATCAAATAACTTATTAGGAAATAGTTATACTGTTAGAATTAAACCTGGAGAAGCAAATTTAGATAGTAGTTGTATAGTTAATTTAAGTAAAATGCACACATTTGTTAAAGACCAAATTTATAAAAAATTAGGAAGATTAAGTTCTAATACTATGTTTAATGTTTTTAAAGAATTAAGAGCATTTAACAATGAAATGGAACAACAAATCTTAGAAAATATATATTAGGAAAGGAAGTGGTATTATGATACCAAAAGAAAGATATAATATTGTGGCTAGTTCATTATCAAGTTATATGGGTTGTGGCTTCAACACTATTGAAGAACAACTTGATATTGATAGAGGACTAATGGTTAAAGAAGTTGATGATGAGGCACAAGACAGAATGGACTTAGGAAATGCTATGGAAGAAGGTTGTCTTAACTATTTTGAGAAAAAATTAGGAATAGTAATAGATGAAAGAAACAGTGAGTATAAATATGCTGTAAATGGTTTACTTAAATGTAAAAGAGATGGTAGAACATTCCTAGATGGAATTGAAACTGGAGTTGAAAATAAATATTCAAATAGTCAAACTAAATGTTTTACCGATGACTTCGGTTATGAATTACAATGTCAAGCATATATGATGGCTTGGGGGTTAGACCAATGGCTACTTTGTGGTATGTGGAAAGGTCAACCTAAAATGAAACTTATAAAGAAAAATGAAGAACTTCAAAATGATATTGCAGAAGTTGTAACAGCAGTAAGTTCTATATTAATGGGTATAGCATCTGTTGAAGATTATCCTTGGGAAATAGTTGATAAGTATTCAAGTGTTAAACCATTAAAATCTTTAGGTGGAGATGATATGGAAGATTATGATAAAGAACTTCTACATAGAATAGGTGAACTTAAAGATGAAATAAAGATAAGAAAAACTGAATGTGATGAATTAGAAGAATATGCTAAATCACATTATGCAGACTGTAGATACCAAGACGAAGATTATAAATATGTAATTTCTACAGGGTCAAGAAAAGGGGATATAGATAAAGATAAATTATCTATTGAACACCCTGAAATTGACTTAGAAAAATATAGAAAACCTAGCACAACTTATTCACAAATTAGAGTTACAAATAGAAAATAAAGTGAAGTGTGAGAAAAAGTTGTGTTATAATTAAAGTAAGGAGGAAGTTAAATGGAATACGTAAAAGCAAAAAAGTACTTAATTAAACCAGAAGTTAGAAAAGATATTTGCAAATCTATTAGAGAAAACTTTGATAATAAAATGGCTGCAAGAATTGTTAGATACATAACTACTAACAAAGCATTAACATTTTCAAGATGGTTAAAGTACTTTGATTATGATTTATTAGAAGATATTCTAATAGAAGAAGATAATGTTGAAATCATTAAAGATTTAGGAATATAGAAAGGAGAAATTAAAATGAATGAAAAATGGTTAAAACAATTTATTGAAAATTATAATGGTAAAAGTGCAGAAGCAAAAGAAGTTGCTGATTTTATAAAGGAAAACTATAAAGGAAATAATTACATTCCTTGGGCTACAATGGAAAGACTTACTTATATGCAAGACCCTGAGGCTGTATTTGAAACATTAGAAACAGAAAATGGTAATATAGTATTTAGTGATACATTATCTAATGAAAACAAAGTTGTACAAAAAGGAGAAGTTGTTAATGAAACTGTAGCAACTATGATGTCACACTTTGTTAAGGTTAAATTAACATTCTTAGGTAAAACATTTATAGAAGAATATCCTATTCAAGACCAAGATTATAGTGCTTTGAAAGTATATAATCAAAATGCTGTTAATAAAGCATTAAAAAGAGCATTAGCAAAGGTTGCTAGTCGTGCTACTGGTATAGGACTAAGACTTTACGAAAATAAAGATTTACAATTTGATGCACCAGAAGAAGATAAGAAACCTGAGGTTAAAAAGACAACAAAGACTACAAAGACAATAAAACCAACTGAAAGTAGTGTTGTAACAGGTATTGTAGTTAATAATAATAATGGAATTGCAGTAACAGAAAACAACACAACTGAACAAGTTCCATCACAAGTAACATTTACTGAGGAAGATTTAAAACAAGACGCACCAGTGCAAGAAATTGTAACACAAGACGCAAAAATAGAAGAAGATGCTTCTAAACAAGTTTATTCTAAAGAAATTTTAGAATTATGTGGTATAATTAAAAATGCTGATAAAGATAAAATGACAAGAGTGTTACAAAGTCTTAATGTAGCAATATTAAGACAACATGGATTTACTTTATCTTTAGAAGATACTGATGATGTATTATGTGAAAAACTTAGTCATTTTCAAGATGTAAAAGTATTTACAAAAGCAATTAATAATATGTTAGGTTAGGAGATATTATGAAATTAGATAAAAGATATATAAAATTCCATGAGGTAGGTAATAATAAGTATTATTTATTACCTTTCTCTGATGAATTGCATATTGTTACTGAAAGTATATTACCAATACAAAAGAAATTCTTATTCTTTAAAAAGAAAAAAGATTTAGTACAAGGTATTAAACTTTTAGAACTTACAGCACCAATATCAATGTTATTTCAAGAAGTCATTTCTGCTGATGTAGATACTAAAGATGAAGAATTTCCAGATATGACAACTTATAAAAAAGTTGATAATTTAAAAATGAGAAAAACTCTTGAAGAATACTATATGTCAGCATTAAATGAAAGAATTGAACAAATGGAGGCTGACTTTGATAGTTGGTTAGAAGGTATTCGTGAAACTATGAATAACCTAGATGAAAGTGAACTTAATAAAATAGAAAATGCTAATAGAAAGAGATTAGAACAAAATATAGATGCAGTAAAATCTCATTCACCATTAAACTTTATGAGTTTTAAATGGAAATCTGGTGAAAACTTAGTTATTAAACGAATGTTAGATAGTAATTTAGAGTTTCTATACTCACAAAAGATAGGTTCTAACTACAAAATATACTATTTATATGAAGTAGATATATTTGGGGTAGTTACAATATATAAAATACATTGTGTTAAGAATATAATTAAGACAATGGAGACATTTATATATAATAGAGAAGTTATACAAGAAATGATGTCTTGTATGATTAATAATAATTTATAGGAGGATTTATGAAAAAAAAGAAAATAACTGAATTGGCAATAACTAGAGCCGATGTTATTAAGTTTCTACATGTGACAATGACTGAAACTTTAAATGAAGGTTTAACTTATGACGGATATGCTGAAAAACAATTTAGTAAAGAAGAATTTAATGATATGTTAAATGATTACAGATTATTTGGTAATTTGTTTGGTTCATTATTTATTAATAAAATAATAGACAAACTTGATTATATAACAAATAAAAAGGAGGAAAAATAATATGGAATATTTTGAAAAAGAAAAAACTTATAGTTATGAAGAAATAAAAGATACATATTTAAATGCTAGTGCTAAAGTATTAGAAAAATTTACAAAAAATCTTGAAAATGTTGAAAACAAAGACCCAATGTTTGGTACTTTATCAACTATGTTAAATTTGCAATTACTTACTAATATGTATAGTATGATGTTTAGAGAAAGAAATAATAATGAAGAAAAGGAGAATTAGTTAATATGGTAAATACAGGTTTAGATAGAAAATATGTAGCAAAGGAAGGAGGTCAAACAAATTTTGACCCTATTCCTGAGGGGGATTATAGATTAAGAGTTAAAGAAATTGACCCATGGAAGTCAACAATTAAAACAATTAAAGTAAACAAAAGAGATGAAAATGGTAATGTTTTAAAAAATGAAAAAGGTGAAAACATAACTGAAACAATACCTAATTGTGAATTTTATAATTGCACAGCAAAATTAGAGGTTATTGGTGGAGAATATAATGGTAGAGTTATATATCATAATCTTACTACACACCCTAACATGGACTGGAACATTCCTAACTTCTTATATGCTTTAGGAGTTCCTGAATTAAGTGCTGGACAAATTCAAGCATATTGTACAGGTTTAGAATGTGAAGGTCATGTGTTTATAGATAGTTATGATAAAACAGTACAAAATAAAGAAACTGGAATTGATGAAATAGTTAAGAAAAGTATAAATAGAATTAAATCTTTAAAACCTTTAAATACACCAAATAATAATAGTCAAAATATGACTAATGTTAATCTTGGTATTTAATGGAATATTTTAAAAAGTATTTTGATGAGGTAGAAAATTGGAATAGTGAAGAAGTTAAAGTACATTGTCCATTTCATAATGATCTTCACCCTTCTGCCTCTATAAATACATATAAAGACCTATTTCACTGTTGGGTATGTGATGTAGGTTATAATGAGGAACAATTTATTGCTAGAATAAATGGTATTTCTAGTGCTGATGCTATTAAGTTATTAAGTAAATATCAAGTTTCTGATAATTGGGAAGTACAAAAAGGTCTATTATGGTCTGACCCCCTAGTTCTAACAAAAACTATATCTTTAGGACTTAGTAAAGAATTAATAGATGAAATGAAACTTGGTATTGTAAAAGATGAAAATGATAGAAAATATTTAGGAATACCTGTTTATTATAATAATGTACTTGTAGATGTTAGAAGATACAACATAATGAAATATGAAAATCAACCTAAAATGAAGTCTAATGAAGGTGCTAGAGTTGGTTGGTTGATACCTTATGATAAATTCTTATCTAGTAATGAAATTTGTTATTTATTTGAAGGTGAAAAAGATATGCTTATGGCAAGAGAATTGGGAATTAATGCCTACACACTTACTGGTGGTGCAGGAGCAGTGCCTAATGAGTATGTCATAAATGCTTTTAAAGATAAAGATATAGTAATATGCTATGATAATGATGATGCTGGACATAAAGGTATGGAAAGCATATATAAAGAATTAAAAGATATAGTTAAATCAATAAAATATATAGAGATAGGAGATGTTGTAAAAGAAAATAAAGAAGATTTTTATGATTATATACATAAGTATAATGGTAATATATTTGAATTTTATTCTCTTGACCAACATCATTTTAATTTAGAAGAAAATGAAAATACAAAGATAATAACAGTTAAAGAAGCATTAAAAGATAGTAAAATAAAGAAAGATTTAAGAAGTATTGTAACAGTAACAAGTGAGTTTGCTGACCCATACTCTGTTCCTACTGTTGTAGAAATAGAAAAAGTTAAAGATACAGGAACTAAACTTGATACAATGTTTGAAAATGAAAAAAGAACTTGGTTCCTAGAAAAATCAAATATGCAAGATATGTTAGAATTGATAGAGGTTAATGCAAAAACAGTAGAACTTAATGCTAAATTTAAGTCCTATCTAAATATACCATCTAAAGAGCCAGGAATAGAAATAAAACCAAAAGAATTAAAAACAGTATTCAAGTCAATTATAACTGATAAAGATTATGATGGTTCTGGTATTAGTTTAGATATTTATAGTTTTGAAAAATTAAATGTTGGTAGTCAATATGTAATAGATTATAAAATCTATCCACACCCAACAAAAAATCAAAAACTAATTGCTGTAGCATTTAATGTAAAATTGATAAATGATAGTAATAATTATACAATTAATAAAGAAAAATTAAGTGTATTTAAAAGTGATGGTAATATTAAAGAAAGATTAGATAGATTATATGAAAGTGCTAAACACCATATTGCTAAACATTTAAACTATAATATTTGGTTAATGAGTGATTTAGTGTTTAATAGTATTTTAGATTTTAACTATGGTGAACCTATGAAAGGTGCTTTAGATGTATTTTTCTTAGGAGATACACAAGTTGGTAAATCTGAAACTACAAGTAAAATGGTTGAACTTTATAACTTTGGACATTTCTTATCTTTAAAAACAAGTACAACTGTTGGACTTATAGGTGGTTCTAATAAAGTTGATGGTGCTTTTTGTAATACAATAGGTGCTATACCTAGACAACATAAAAGACTTGCAATATTAGAAGAATTTAGTGGTGCAAGACCTGATTTTATAAAAACTATGACTGATATAAGGTCAAGTAATGAACTTAGAATATCAAGAGTTAGTGGAGAACTAATAGTTCCTTGTAAACTTAGAATGATTACAATATCTAACCCTATAAATGACGAAAATGGAAACCCTAGATTTCTTAATACATTTCCTAATGGTGTAATGCCACTTATGGAACTTATAAAAAGTGCAGAAGATGTTGCTAGATATGATGGGTTCTTGCTTATACCAAAAGTAGAGAATAGATTTAACCCATTTGCATATCAATTAACTGGAGAAAAGATACCTAAAGAATGTTATGAAGAAAAATCAAAATGGGTTATCACTAGAGGTATAGATAATGTTAAGTTTGCTGATGGTGTAGAAAGTTATATTTGGGAAAAGGCTGAGGAATTAAATAAACTATTTGAGTGTAACTTCCCACTATTTGGCACTACAACAAGTAAAAAACTAGCAAGATTTTGTGTAGCATTGGCAAGTTTAGTTATGGAAGTAGATGAAAGTTATGAAAATATAATAGTAACTAAAGAAATTGTAGACTTTATAGTTGAATATTTAATTAGTATATACACAAGTCCTACATTCAAATTAAGAGAATATGCTTTAGATTATAGGTCTTATAGTGAATATACTGACAAAGATGTTAAGAACTTACAAAGTTTATATGCTAATAACTCTACATTTATTGACTTTATTGGTACACAAAATAGAACAACTAGAAGTAATCTACTTAGTATTAGTGGTTTAGAAGGTGCAAAGTTCTCTCCACTATTTAATAAGATGGTTGCATATAAATTTATTAGACTTAATAATGATAATGTATATCCAACTAATAAGTTTAGAAAAGTGTATAATTTAATAGACAAAAACTTTAAAACAGATATAGGAAATAAAGTTGAAAACTCTAGTGGTGTAGAGTTTATAAATAATTTATAGAAAGGAGATTTTGATGGCAAAAGTTGAGATAACCCAAGACCTACTAAACAAATATAAAAATCACCCAAGATTACTAGAAGTACGCCTTATACTTCTCTTTGATATATTTGAAAGAGAATTTGGTTATATGAATGTTATGAATATATTTGATGGTTTATGTTCTGGTTTTGGAAGAAGTAAAGAACTTCTAGATACAGTACTTAATAAAAGATTTGATATAAAAAGAAAATCTAAAACAAGTAGAATAAAATGGAGACAAGAGGTAATATTTATGGGAATGTGTTATGGAGAAACACCTTACAAAATTGCAAAATATTACCTTCTTATAACTCCATCTAATCTATATAGAAAGTCTAAAGATGTCACTTATGACCCTAAAGTTTTTATCACTGATGAGTGGTTAAGAAACCTTGATGATGAAGTTATAATCGCTGGTAATAAATTATATAGAGATGAAATAAAAGGTTTTCTAGAGGTTATTGATAGTTTATCAAATGTATTATTTAAGTGGAAAGGAGATAACTAAAATGTATTTACATCAAAAACTAAAATATCACTATGAACACATTGATAGTGATAGACAACTTGATTTAATTTTACAAGATATGAGAGGTTCAATTCCTAATTATGTAGGTTTTGATACAGAAACAACAGGTCTTAATATTATAACTGATAAACCTTTTTTAGTATCATTTGGTTATAATGATAAAGTCTATACATTTGATTATAGACCAGACTGGTTTCTATCTTTAATAAATGTAATAAATCAATATGAATTGCCATTATTTGCACATAATGCTAAATTTGACTATCACATGGTACAAAATGGTGGAAGCCCTATTCCTGATAGTGTGAAATTATATGATAGTATAACTGTTGCTAGATTAACTGAAAATGCTGATGAGAGAGAAAGTATGAGTTTAGAAGCACTTGGTATCAAATATGTAGATGATGATGCTAAGTTTGCTGGGCATGTTATTAAAGACATAATACATAAAATAGATAGAGAAAGACGTGATATTCTTAAAAAAGGAATTATGGAAGAATTTCCTAATGATGGCTTTAAGACTATAACTAAAGATGGAAAAGTCAAAGGTACTGGTAAACTTACAGCACTTATTGATGACTATGAAAAAAGTAGAACTAAATGGGTAAATGATGATAATATCTATTTTCAATATATAGATAAACACTTTAAAAGAGCCAATTATAAAGATGTATATGATAAAGAACCTAACTTAATGAGAAATTATGCTGCTGATGATATAGTTATAATGTTAGAATATTTAAAAAAGGCTTTACCTGTACTACAAGAAACTGATAAAGATTTTACTGTTTTAAAAAGAGAAGGGGAACTTATTAGAGCAGTGTCATTTATGGAAAATACAGGCTTTAAAGTAGATGTAGATTATATATTAGAAAGTAGAAAAAAGATAGTTGAATATAGGGAATTATTATATTTGGAACTTTATATTTATACTGAAAAACAATTTACAGTAGGACAACATAATGAAATTAAAAAATTATTACTTAATAAATTTGGTGTCAAATGTGAAAAGGCTGATGAAAAAGCACTTAAATATATAGTAGAGAATACTGATAATGAAACATTAAAAATAATATGTAAAAATATAATGGAACTTAGAACTTTAGATAAGTGGTTATCTACATACATTGATGGTAAACTTAATGCTGTTGTTAATGGAAGGATTTATACTGATATTAATAATAATGGTGCTGTTAGTGGTAGAGTTAGTTGTGATATGCAACAACAACCGAAAGAAGGTTTAAATGATAGAGATGGGAATGAGTTATTTCACCCTAGAAAAGCATTTATATGTGATGATGGTTATAGACTATTCTTTATTGATGAAAGTCAAATGGAATTGAGGGTACAAGCCCAATTTACAATATTCCATAGTTCTGAACCTGATATGGGTTTATGTAGAGCCTATATGCCTTATAAATGTTATAATGATAACTCAACTTTATTTGATTATAATAATCCTGAACATTTAAAACATTTCAATGAAAAGAAATGGTATGAGTGTGGTACAGGTAAAGAATGGGAACCAACTGATTTACATAGTGAAACAACTAAACACGCATTTCCTGATGTTGACCCTAGCACTCCAGAATTTAAGAAACTTAGAAAACTAGGAAAAAGATGTAATTTCCTTAAAGTTTATCAAGGTGGGGTTATGGCTCTTAAAGAAAGTCTTGATGTTAGTTTAGAAGTTGCTGAGGCACTAGATAAAGCATTTTATAAAGCATTTCCTAGAATTAAAGACTATCAAGAATGGGTTACTAAACAATTAAGTACTTATGGCTTTATAGAAAATTTATATGGTAGAAGATACTATATGGAAGATAGTAGGCAGTTTTATAAAGGTTGCAACTATTTAATTCAGGGAACTTGTGCTGATTTAATAAAATGTGCTGAAATAAAAATATGGAAGTTTATTAAGGAAAATAATTTAGGTATTAAAATGGTATTACCTATCCATGATGAATTAATCTTCTTAGTACCTTATGGTGAAGAAAAATATGTGAAAGATTTAAAACATATAATGGAAGATACATTAGATGTTATAAAGAATATTCCTATGGTTTCAGATGTAGAAATGTCTGAGACAAACTGGGGAGAAAAGAAAGGATATGAATTATGAGTAGAGAAGAACAAGCACAATTATGTGCATTATTAGCAAAATTAAGATTTGAATTGGCAAAATTTGTAGTTGATAGTTCAAAGTCAAATAGTATTAAAGATTTTAATACTGAAATTGATATGATAAATAAAATCATGTCAATTTGTATATTACCAGAAAATGTGAAGGTGAAATAATGACTGATAAAGATATATTTAATTATCATGGTTACAGAGAACAATGTAAACATATTACAGAAGAAATGTATGAACTTACTGAGGCTATATATGACTATGAAAACAATAAAAATTTAAAGAATTGGAACCATATATGTGAAGAATTTTCAGATATAATGTTTATGTTAAACCAAATTAAAGAAAATTATGTAATTAAAAAACAAAATGTAAATACTTGGTTAGACTATAAAAGAAAGAGAGAAATAAAAAGAATTGAGGGAAACTATTATGTATAAACTGATAATAAAAACTAAATATAATACTATTGAACTTGAAACAGATGACTTACAAAAGCCTGAAATACAAGAAATTTTATCTCAACCTTATATAAAAGAAGTTAAAATAGAAAAAGTACAAGAAAGGACACTTAAATATGACACCAGAAGGAAAGGTACAGAATGATGTAAAGCGTTATCTAAAACAAAATAGAATATACCATTGGCGTTTTCAAGCACAGAGTAATCTAAATGGTGTACCTGATATACTTTGTCTCTATAAAGGCTTCTTTATAGGCTTAGAATTGAAGCGTGAAAAAGGTGGTCACGCAACTGATTTACAACTAAGAAAACTTAAAAATATAAATGATAATGGGGGAATTGGTGTTTTAATAAGAAGTGTAGAAGATGTAGATAAAATAATAAAATCTATAGATAATGGAGATTATAATGGAAAATAAAAAATATTTAAGATCACAATGTTATCAATTAGTAAATAAAATATTAAAAAAGAATGAAATAAGCAAAAAAGATTTGTTTATCGCACTTGCTATAAGACTTAGATTACCCATTAATGAGTGTTTTATTGATGAATTTGATGAAAAAATGTTAGAAAAAGCAATAAAAGAGTTAAAATATATGCTTTAATAGTGAAATTATTAGAAAACTTATGTTATAATATAATTACAAAGGGCAACACACTCCCCCCTTTGTTGTAAAAAATTTATTTCATTAGCACAACCTTAATTGGCTGTGTAAGGACTATATGTTTTTCATAATTATATACATAAAAATATATAAGTTGTTCACCATACATATAGTTCTTACACAGTTAACTAAAGTTAACTGTTAGAGGCAAACCTCCTCTAATTAAACTTACTTTAAATAGTGTTACCTTTTCTAGGTAACATAGAACAAATAATGATAAGCCAAATGTTGAGGCAATCTGATAAAGTAGGTAGAGTATGCAGTAAAAATCTGTGATTATTATTTGTTCTATGGTGCTTATAAAAGCACTTTGGATACCATAAGTATATGTTGAAGTTCTTTCCAGTCATAACTTTAACACATAAAAAGAGAGTACTTAAACTCTCTTTTTATTTTAAATTATTCATATAATAATCATAATATTTATTTCCAGTATTATAAATAGTCTTTTCACCAACACCATATTTTGCAAGTATTGCATTTATTCCTGCTATGGTATTATTTTTATTTGCTTTTTTAAGTTCACTTATTGTACTAAATTGATAACCTTTTTGTTCATACTGTTTCATTAAGTTTTGTAAATCTTCTATTTCCTCATAAGATTTATTTAATTTATCTGTATTTACGTTATTAGTCATTATTATAGAACTTAATGGGTCACTACTAAATAATCTTGCTCCTGTTTTTATAGGAACATCTAGACCTGTTAAATCTCCTAATAATTTTTCTTGTCTTTTAGTTAAGAAAGGTATATTTGTGCTTTTTTGACCAGGAAATTTTTCAATATCAAGACCTGTGAAAGCATTTTTATTTGTTGAATACTCAATAGGTCCTTTAATTATAGGTCCTGTTTTATTAGATAAATTACTTATTGGGTCTTCTACCAATTCTAATACATCACCAAAAGGTAATTGTGTTCTAAGAACCTTGTAGTTTCCGTCTTTATCTAAACCAGGAATTGGTACATATAGACTATTTTTAAGATAGTCTTCCATATTTTCTTCATTATTTCCTGTTGCACTTTTTTGTAAGTTTTTAATTGTTTTAACTAATTTATTATATCTACTACCATTTCTTCCTAAGTTATCCATTTGAAACACTAAATTATTTTTAGCATAAGTATAGAATGGAATAATTCTTTTCATAATATTTTTTTCAGCATCTGTCATCATTGTTGGGTCAAACATAACTTTTGATATTGCTTTTCTGTACTTTTCAACATCTGTAGCACCATCAATTCCTAATCTTTTAAGAAATGATGGGTCATCTATAGATTTTAGCATAACTGTAATTCTATTTAAGTTATCTACATAAGTATTGGATCTCATATTCATTCTAGGTAGCCAAGTTGCAACTTCTTTTGCAGATAGTTTTTTGTTTGTCTTACCTGTTTTTGCTATATCCTTCATAAAATCAGGAAGGTCTTGTAAATCAAGAGCAATTTCTTCATTACCAAACCCTGTATCTATAAATTTTTTCCAAATATCTGCTATCTCATCTTCTTTTTTACTTAACACTTCACCTGCTAGTTTTCTAGTATATAAATCTTGTCCATTTTTGGCAATATCTACAGCCCTACCCATATATTTTGCTTGTTCAACAGGTGATATACCACTAAGATATAAGTTACTACTGTTACCAACAAAGTTATTTAAAGCGTTAGTAAATGATAATGTCTTTGTAGATTTATATAAATCTAGTACCTTATCATAAGCATTAAGTATTGCATTTTTTTGTTTAGGGTCTATTGTAACTTGTAACATTCTAAGTACATCATTATCAACAGCAATACTTCCTTTAGACTTATCAAATATATCTAATAATTTATTATATCCACTTTCATCTGCACCAACAGCCTGTCTTATTCTTAGTAAATGGTTTCTAATATTGTCAGCCTGTTCACCAGTTATTTTTGTGAAATTATTAGGTATTGTACTATCATATTCTGTTAAATATTTAACAGGAGAATTTTCAATAAACTTATTATATTTATCAGTTGCTTCCTTTAAGGCTTTTTTGTTTCCAGAAAGTACACTTTCTTGTATTGTTTTTTGTAATGCTTCAATTTCTTTACGGCTACCAAATGTTTGGTCAATTAAAGCATCATTTACAATTTTATGTTGTTTAGCAAGATTTGTCATACCATCATAATATTTGTTTGCAAATGCTTTATTAAAGTTTTCTTCAAATAATTTTGGATATTTTTCAAAGAACTTTGCACTTTCTTCTGATACTTTACCTTTAGTAAAAGCATTTTTATATAAATTATTGTTTTCTCTAAGAGAACCTAACCTTGTTCTATGTGATAATAGAGATGTGTTTCCTCTTAATATAGGTGCATCTATATCCTTTGCAGCATTTGCCATTGTTTTATCAGCAAGTGTATGTGGTAACCAAGCATTTGAAGCATTACCTTCATTAAACCTACTAAAGTTAGTTCCAAATGCTTCATCTACTATATTATTTAAGTTATTTGCTGCTTTATTATCTCCAATAGTAGCAAGTAATTTACCATCATCATCAAATATATCAACAGTTAATACTAACTTAGGTTGTGGACCAAATTCTGTCATAACGTCTTCTACAGCAGCAGATTTAAGAGTATATTCTTGGGCTTTTTTAAGAATTGCTTCTCTTTCATCTGGGTTTACAATAAACATATTTGTACCATCTGCTGCTCTTATTTTCATATAAGTATCTTTATTTGTAAAATAACTAGAACCAGCACCTATAGCAGCACTATTAAACCCTTCACTAACTTTAAATTTTTGTCCTATTTTATCTTGTAGTTCATCAGCAGTTTTTCTTAAATCATCTACAGATAAAACATCATAACTTGAAGGTGCTAATTCTGGAAGACCAAAAGCCTGTCTTACGTGTTTTGCTTTATCATATTTAGTTAACCCTAATGGTTCAGTTGTTTTATAGGCATTTATAGCACTTTCAACATTATCTGCAACCCTTTTAGCCTCTCCAGTAAGTTGTCCACCAGCATTTAGAGTGTCATTTATAGTTCTATAATAGCCACCACCAGCATAACCTCGTTCTTTACCTATACTTTCAGATGGGATTTGTTTTTGTAGTTCACTATGTAAATCTGAAGCAGGACCATACCTACCTTTTGGGTCAACATCAAAATTGTTTAAAATTCTAACACTATCTCCATCAAATACAATTTTATCTCCATCTTTTATTTCACCAAAGATTTGGTTAATCATTTTTCTAAAGTCATCATCTTTTTTAAGTTCTTCTATTTCTTCTAAGTCTGATTTAGTATACCAATTACCATAATCACTTATCACACTAGATGCTTCATCTAAGTCTTTAAATGAAGTTATACCATTTTCTTTAAGGACATTTTTATTCCAACCATTACCAGTAAGTTTTAATATACCTTTATCATCTGTCTTAAATGATAAATCTAGGCTTGATTTTACTTTGTCTACTGGTATATTTGATATTTTACTTACTTGATTTACGATTTGGTCTTGCATTTCTTTTAATGCTTTTTCTATATTAGCATTTGTAGAAACTTTTCCTTCTCTAATTAAATCTAATAATTCATCTTTTTCTATAGACCTATCCATTAAACTTTCTATAAATAATGAAATATCTTCTGAAGCCTTATTCAAATCTTTACCAGAAACATTTGAATATTCTTTTACTATATCTTCATTTTGTTTTAATACGTTTCCTATTTTTAATTTAACTTCATTTGCTGTGTTTTCTGCAGCCCTCTTAGTTAATATAGCATCTTGAGAAACTTTAGATTTTTTAAACACATCACTTATGCTATCTTTTAACTCTTTGTAAGACTGTAATCTTCCTTTATCTATTCTTGCTAAGTCACTTCCAATATCTGCTTTATTAGCGATAGTTGGTATTAATTCAGTTGCTCTTTTTGCACCATCTAAATTACCATATAACACTTTAGCAGTATCTGGTAAAGCATTACCTAAATTATCATAAGCCTTAACACCTTTTACAGCATCTAATTTAGAAAGACCTTTTTCTATAAGATTATCAGCACCCTTTGCAGTGCCCTTTACTAATTTTCCAGCACCTTTAAATGCTAAATCAGATAGACTATCTCCACTTTTAATAGCCTTAAATAAATCTTCACCACTGTCTAAAGCCTTATTAATTTTATTAAAGCCAGCAACTGGTATAATATCAGCAGGGTCTAGGAATACATCACCAGCCGTACCTAAAATATCTACTAAGTCTATAGATTTTAATAAAGCACCTAATCTACTGTCTGTTTCTTTTGAAGCATCTTGAAAAGTTGTATCTTCAAAGGCACCTGTATTCATTAGAATATCTTTGAAATTAGTATCTTTATTACCTGTTATACCTTGTTTAGCACCTTCTGAGAAATCTTCACCCTTTTGGACACTTTCTATACCACCAAATAATGCTTGTTGTGGTCTATTTAAGATTTCAAAAATATCGAAAAGTGCGTTTTGATTAGGCGTTAGGTTTAATTTTTTCTCAATAAAGTTTCTTTTATCAAGTGCTTCATTAGGGTCAACACCACCAACAGTTAATTGTGCTTTTAAATTATTTATAGATTTTTGATTTTTCTCTAACTTTGAAGGAGAATTAGATTTACCAAATTGTTCTTCATATATCTTTTTATAATCTTTTGCCATAATTTAGTAACCTCCTTTTATCTATTTAGTATCTTCCATAAATCTTCATAAGTATAATTACTTAATTCATCATTAAGTTTATCAACTTTATTTTGTGCATTTTTTCTTAATAAATCATTTATACCACTAGCACCTTTACGAATAGTTCTAACAACACCAATATTATTTAATGGATTATTAGGATTAGCGTATTCCAAAGCATTTGAGTTAAGTTTATTTAAACTACGCTCAGCCTTATTTAATTTATTCCTTGTATTTGTGTAGTTTTGAGCACTTATAGCATCATTAGCATCTTGTAATGGCATATCATACATACTTGTTAAAGCAATTCTCTTTTCTTGCTCACTTAAACTATCATCACTTAGTGTTTGAATTATACCAAGTCGTCTATATAACTCATTTTGTTCTTCTTCTGCTTTTTTAACTCTACCACTACCACCACTTCCAGATTTACTTGCTGCTCTACCAGCAGCATTTTCACCTATATTTCCTAATAAACCACCATATTGTTGCATATTAGCAGCATCAGCATCTGTAAGTTTTCCTATATCTCCACCTAAATCTGATGCAAGTTCACTTTGTTTAGAACCTAAATTCATAACACCTTCTGCAAGACCTGAAAGACTTGCATTATTTGTATTAAGTAAACTAGCAAGTGCTTTGTCAACATCTTCACCTTTTGTTTGTGTGTCTGCTTGTGTAATTAAATTTAACATACCACTACCAGAGAGACCTCTATTGGCTAGGTCTATATTAGCATTATTCATACGATTAAAACTAGAATTTTGTACATCATTTAAAGTATTAGCATATTCTTGTCTTGCTAAATTGAAATTCCTAGCCAATTTATCTCTTACAATGTTATAGTCATTTGTAAGTTTATTCCAATTAGTTTGGTAAATGTCTTTAGTAACTTGTTTTTGAGGTTCATAAATGTCTTTTTCCCAATTGCCAATTAGATTTTCTGCATATTTCTTATAATCTGCCATATTTTACCTCCTATTTATATAAACTTGCAAAACGACCTACTGATGGTGCTGAAATTAATGGCATATCAAGTGCTTTATTACTCTTTTTATATTTACTTAAATTAATATTTTCAAAGTTATTTGGACTATATATACCATATTTGTGCATAAATTTAATAGCATCTTGCATAGTAGAGTTAGGTACTGAAGACATATATCTTTGACCTGCTTTTATAACTTTACTTGCATCACTACCATCTCCTGCAACTTCTAATAAAGAATTAATTAGTGCTTCTTTTGTTGCATCTTTATATTGTTTTTCTTGTAAAGCATAACTTCTTGCAGACGCAGCAGCAGCATCTCTCCTTGCTTGAATTTGTTCTGCAAGTTGAGCAACAGCAGCCTTATAAGCATTTCTACCTGCCTTTTCTCTTGAAGATATATTTGCAAGTGTTGCATTTAGTGTGTTTTTAGCACCTTCCATATTAGTATTGTAATTATTAGTATATGTTTTTTCATTAGCATCTAATTCATTTAGTGTATTGTAATAAGTATTAGCAAGGTCTGAAAACTGTCTGCCTGTTTCCATTCTATTGCCTAGTTTATTTAGTTGTGCAATACCACCATTTAAGCCTCTGGCTGCAAAATTAGATAAGTCATTTCTATTTTGTAAATAAGCATTTTCACTAATTGTGGACCTACCTGAGCCAAAATCAGTTTTTGCTTTAGTTCTATTACTAGCAATATTGCTCAATAAATCATTATAAGCATTTTGAAAAGACTTTGTATTAGTATTATACACATCATTTGCTAATTGTCTTTCTTCATTTAGACCTTTTAAATTTATATAGTCATTTTCATTACCTAAATAACTTTGAGCCTGTTTTTTAGCACTAGCCATAGTATCACCTTACCTTTCTTCTATTATATCAAATTTATTTACCTTTATAAAGCCAACCAAGTTTGTGTGCTGTATTTTTTCCAACTATACCATCTTGTATTAATCTATTTGCTTTTTGGAATTTCTTTACAGCATTTTTAGTATTATTACCAAATATACCATCTGCTTTAGTTCCAACTCTCTTTTGTAATTCTTTAACATCACTACCTTTAGAACCTTTTCTAAGCACTCTAGTTAAGTTATATTTATCAGATAGCATATCATACTTTACAGGATTTAACCAAGTGTTAGAACCTATTCTTGTCATTCCTAAATGTAAATGTACTCCTGTAGATCTACCTGTGCTTCCCATTATAGCAACTACATCACCTTTTTTAACTCTATCTCCTTTTTTAAGTAAAACTTTATCACAATGTGCATACAATAAAGATAAGTTATATCTAGGATAACGAACCCATATATAATTACCATAACCAGTTTTAGATTTATTTTGTCCTGTTACTGTCTTTTGTACATAACCATCATCTATAGCATATAAATGTCTATTTTTAACTTTAGAAATTTCATCTATACCAGCATGATATTTCTTCTTTTTAGTAATAGGGTCTATTCTATAGCCAAAAGGAGAAGTTATCTTAGGTTTCTTAACAACATACTCATATATTTTCATGACTATTCCTCCCTCTCAGTTAATAATTCATCTTCTTCTGTTGTATCAGTATCAACTGGCATTTTATTATACTTATAAGAACTTACACCAATTAGAGTACCAATTAGAACTGAAAATATAGTACAAGTTTTCATTACTTCATCACCAAGTGGTAAATTCCATACTTCTGCTAAACTCTCATAAGCCACTCCAAAAGCATCTAATGCTACTAAAGCAACCCATTTTAATACATCATACAACTTACTATTTTTAAATAACATAATCTTTCCTCCTATTTCCTTATAATTAAAGACATTATTGCACCTACTATAGCACCAACTATACCAGTTATTAGTGTCATTATAATATTGTCATATCTTTGTTCTGGTTTATGTTCAAGTATATCAACTCTACTCATAACTTTGTTTAAATCTTCTCTTGAATATTTTGTTTCCATAGCCAACTTCTCTATTTGAAGTGTTAACTTATTTATGGTATCAAATATATTTTCCAATTTTTCAACTCTCTTTTCTAAGTTTTCCAATTCTTTTTCCATTGATATCACCTATAATGTAGTAATATACATTTTTGAATATGTACTATCATTTAACCATAATGTTGGGTTATCTTCTGATGAAGTTAAATGTAATTTTAGAGTTAATTTATAATTTGAGTTTTGACCTAATGTTATTAAATCAATAGTATAATATAAATTATTACTTTCAATTTTATGCTCTGTCAACTCTCCTAGTGCATTAACAACTCCATTTAGATTAACCTTTATGGTTACTAACTTGCCTTCATTTATGCTAAATAACTTAAAACTAATATTACTAACATCTTCATCACTTAAAGGCATGTTACCAGAAGTAATAGCATTAGAATAGTCACCACTAATTGTTAGATTAATAACACTATTAGCATCATTAACCATAGCAGGTGCCATACCATCACTCCAAAGCATTTGTTCTACATTTGTAAAGTTCCCCCAACTACCTGTTAATTTAATTGTGCATAATGTATATTTGTGACCTATGAATACTGGAGGAAATGAGAAACTAAGGCAGTCCTCATTACCAGCCTGTCTATCAGTTAGTTTATTAACTACTATTGGTGCAATAACATCTCTAAGAATTTCTACATGCTCACCACTTTCATTATCATAACCAACATCAACAACAAATTTTCCATAGAACACAAATTTACCATTATTATCATACTTACTACATATTTGATTAAATATGTTAGCACCTTCTTGTCCACCAGTACCGTCCCAATAGAATACTAAACCAGTATTGGCTGTGTTTACAACATTTTCTACAAAGTTTTTAACTTGTAGGGAAGATGGTATTTTGTTATCACTAGGTTGTAAACTTTCACTTACAAATTGCGATAGTGTTGCAACACCATTAGCACCTTTAAGACTTGTTGCACCTGAAACAGATTTAGTACCATCTTGTAATTTTTGAATATCAACATAATTTTCATTAATTGCAGTTTTTACAACATTTTCAAGTTCATTAAGGTCCGTATGTTGAAGAACTTCACCATCTGAATGGTCTGCTTTTAAGAAATTATCATCAATTCTAACATTATAATTCATATTTCTTCACCTAATTTTCTTTTACCTTTCCTAGTTTACATACATAACCAATACTTTCAAGACTTACATAATCACTACTGTCACCTGATATAAGTATAGCAAAATTCTTTGCTTTTCTAGGTATAACCAGTTTTCTAGTTTGGTATAAACCCTCACCAAGTTTAGTCTTGTCTAGTCTCATATTACCAAGTAAACTAATTTTTTCATCTATTGTTAACTCTTTGTTTTCTTCATATTCTTGAACAACTGTACCATTGTCATCTATATAATATGAATAAGTCTTAGGGTCATTTACTATATAGCCATCTCCATACAATGTGAAGAATAATTCACCATAATTATAACCTCCAACAACTTTAACAAAGATGTGTTTCAACTTCTTTAAATGTTGTGGGTATTTCATATTTATTCCTTTTGTTTTAAGTTCTAAATATAAAGGTCTGCCAAAGTCTGTAGAAGTTGTATCAAATTCATATAAAGCACTTCTATATATTGGAATAGCATTTGAACTAGCATATATAGTTATTTTAAAGTTATTTAATATTCCTCTAAATAAATTATCAGTAGTTGTGTTAGACCTTCCTATAAAGTTACTTGTTCTTCTTATATTAGTTATTCCACCATAATTAAATCTATCTATAGCCATTATAACACCATCTATTACAAATGAGATGTCATAACCTGTTTTACCATTATCTACACAATTTAACATAAATTTATGTTTTTGTGTTAAATCTATAGTATTTTCTGAAACTTTATATGTTTTATAATCTATACTTGTTGTATTAAATTGTAATGTATTACCATTTACACCTATATTTATAGAACAATTATTATTTTTAGCGTTGTCATTATTATATACTGTTGATAAGTCTAATATTTTTGCTAAATTATTTAGATTTCCAAGTGTACCTTCAAATTCAATTTTAAAGCCATTTGTAAAATATACATTATCTTCAAATACTGGAAGTTCTAAATAACCATTATTTCCATCAAATATAAGTCCATTTTCAATAAGCCAACTAACTGTACCTTTAAGTTCACCAATTCTATTTTGAGAAGATGTATCATAAGTTTTAAGACCAGAACCTTCTAAGAAATTAAAATTCATTAATGTATCACTAGGATTAATAATATTTATATTATAAATACTACCTTTATAATAGTTTTTCAATTCACTATCTGTACCTACTAAACATAAATCTCTAATTGCAGTAATTAATAAATTACTACTTATTTCTTTTGATGCTAGCACTTCATTATCTTTATATAAAGAACAAGTGTAAGTTGTGTCATATCCTATAACTACAGACCATTTATGTCTTTCTAATAAACCTATATTTTTTGGAGAAATTAATTCAAAATCTCCATATTCACTTGTTATTCTAAAGACTAATTGGTCCAAATTTGTCTGTTCAAGTGCTATTTGTCTAAAACTTTCACTTACTTGTAGTAATTCAACTAATTTAGATGCTGACATATCAAAATATCTTGTTTCAGTATTTGTTATTGTATTTTTTGTTATACTTGGAAGTTCTATACTTTGATTATTCTTTAAAGAAACTGATGAAGTGTATTTACCACTTAATGTTGCCTTAACATTATATGTCATAGACACTACAACAGTTAATTTTGTTGAACCAGAACTAGATGATATAGTAAATGAATGACTATTTGCATTTTTAACACCTGTTCCACTTATTGAAGGTACTGTATGTGTGTATTTGTTTCCACCTATATTTACTACTAAAGTTCTACTTGCTACATTTAATCTTGCTGTTGTTTTTACACAAGGTGTGTAAGATATAGTATAAACCCCATTATCATCAACTGTTGCTCTAAATGATGAAAAACCTAATTTTATCCAACTTATTGAAGTATCATAGTATTTGTCATCTATATTAACAGGAGAACCTTTTATTATTTCAGTGTCAGTTGTAATTACTGTATAAGTTGAATTGATAAGTAAATTCCATGTTTGTGAATATGGTTCATTTATATTTCTATTTATTCTAAATATCCCAGCATCAATAACATCTGAAAGTTTATTTGATAGATTAAATGTAACAGTTTTTTCTGGAATTAAATCACTTAATGAATATTTTATTTGACCTGTTGCTTGTGCTGATGCTTCTCTATTGTAAATTAATTTATAACTTACAACATAAGTATTAGTTGTTGTATCTGGCGTTATTATATAATCAAATGTACCTTTATAACCATTTACATATTCAGTTTCAATACTTCCACTTGTACCAAGTGCAGTTTCTTCACTTTGTTGTAAATCTATAAGAGTACAACCTTTTAATTCATCACTTTTTGTTTCTATAGATAAAGTAAACCCATTACTTATATCACCTGTAAATCTATCTATTTTTAAATAACCATCATTTCCATCTAATTTAACACCTACACCTTGATTTAAACCTAGATTTCCTTTAATTTTAGCATCATATTTATTGTCTGATAAATCTGACACACTTCCTTTATCAAAATCATAATTAAGTAGCACTTTTTCTTCGGTATAAATTTCTTTTTGTGCAACTGTTGCAAGTGTTTCTATAGCATTATCAACCATAAATAAGAATGTTGGTTTTTCCTTAAATCTATAAGTTGTATATGCTCCTATATCAAATTGATAAGCAAGTGTATCTAAACCATTAACAGCAGCATAATCACCTTTGTCATTGTAGTTATTATAGAATAATAAATATTTATCTTTATATCTAAGAGCATAGGCTCTTTCACTTATACCATTAAATCTAATAGCAGGTTCATCAAGTTCATCACTAAATTTAGTGAAATCACTTGTAAGTTTCTTAACTTTTAAATCTAATTCCTTAACATTTTCAAAACCTTCTACAAATTGACTTGACCTTAAAGCATATAAACCTCTAGGAGAAGCAAAATATAATGTATCTTCTATTGGAACTACTGTATTACCTGCATGGCAACCTAAACTTGTATTTACTGGTGATAGAGCAAAATTACTTTCTCCAAACGAACCAGTCATTTTATATATCATTTGTTTAGTAAAAATAATATAAGATTTTTTGAAATAACATATCTTAGTTATTTTATCTGTAGGTTCTATAGGTAAAGTAACATAATTATAATTAGGTATATAACTAAAATTATTAACATCACTAAACCATATTGTGTCATCTTTATAGTAAACAGCCCTATTATACATTTCACAAATTCCATAGTCACCTATATTTAATTGTTGAACTGGTTTTGCTTCTTTATCAGGTTGTGCAACATCATAATAATCATAATATGGTTCTAAAGTTGCTCCAGTTTTTGTTACTTTTATTTCTACCTCACCACTAGGGACATCTTTAAATTTTACATCATATACTTTTAGACCTGTTCTTGATAAAGTTGTATTTTCTTCAATATCAAATGTTAAAGGATTGTCGCCTTCTTTCATTTCAATACTAAATGCACTACTAGCACCTGTATAAATTATATTTAATGAGAATTTTTGACCTAGAGGTAAACTTAATAGTGGAATGTTATCAGAAGTACATACATATAAGCCTTGAATACTATCAGTTGTAATTCCTTGCATATTTATTGAGTGCATTGGGTCATTACATAATACATTAAAACCTATGTGTCTTACTTCAAGTCCTGATGGAATATGTGCTGAATTTGTAATTAGTGTATCAGCATTACCACTATAAGTAAATGCACTTGCAAAAACTTCATCTGATGTAACATCTATAGACCTATCAAATGTAACTAAACACTTATTATTTCCTGTAAAATAAATTTTATCATAAAATTCTATTGTATCTAAATTCATTAAGTTTCTATCCCAATTAAACAATACTGGTAAGTCAACTTTATAACAATTAAATACCAATGTATCTGTATTTTCAGTTCTTTCAGGTAGTTTACAATGATATAACCAAGCCTTAGATGATGTTACAACCCCATCAGTCATACTTGATGTTATCATAAGAAGTATAAATTCATTATTTTGAAAACCATACATATCCTGATATTTCTTATAAGCACCTTCACCACTAAAACCAGACAATGCTCTAAAACAATTATTGTCATTTCTTAATAATTTCATATAAACAACATTGTCATTTTCATTTTCTGGGTTAGGAGTTCTATCAGTTCTATTTTTAATATTTGGTAGAGCATCACTATTAAGAGTATTAAATATTTCTGAAATGGCAGTAAGTTCACCAAAACCACCTCTTTTATTTAGAGTTCCTAATTTATCCATGTCAAAATTAATAATACTTTCAAAGTCTGTATCACTACTACTATCATCACTAAATTCTGTATTTATACCACCCATAAAGTTATTAAGAAGGTAAAATAACTTTGTTTCTGGGTCTCCCTTAAATTTTTGAAAACCACTCATTTTTACCAAGACCCACCATTTCCAGCATCACCAAACCAACCTATGTTAATTGCATTTGATGTGTCTATTTCATAAACACCACCAAGACCTTCTTTTACAACCATATCTGGAGAAATTCCACTATCTGGGTCAGTTTCATCATAAGAAGCAAGTAAACTTCCTAACTTGTCTTTAAAATTATTTAATGCTCTATAAAATTCATCTAAATATCTATCTGCTTCTGTAAGTGAACTATCATTCATTTTAATAGCATAAGATAGGTAAGGACTAAGCAAAGCAAATAACCAATTACTTGGCATATAACTATACATAGCATTTAAACTTTCCATAAATGGAAATAATGTATTACATTCTGTATTTATTATAGATAATGCTTTATTAGCCACACTTAAAGAATTAATCTGAACTATTGTTTCATCAGTAAAAAATTGGCTATTTGTAATAATATCTTGTAATGTCATATTACTCACCTTCCCTTTATACTATAATTATACCATTTAATAGATAAAAAGAAAAGACACTAAAAAGTGCCTTGGTCTAATCTTTCATCAATTACTTCTTTATAAGTATTACTTTCAGATATTTCATTTATTTTTCTATCTATTGTTTCTGCAATAAATTTAGGATACTCATGTGGTTTTCCATCACAATATACTGTTACTGGAATACCATTAAGTGCAAATGTATAAACTTTACCTATAATTGGAGCATAAAGTTTTGAAATTGTTCTAGTAACTACTTCATCATTTTTACACTTATTCAACATATAGTTTTTCTTTTCAATAAAATATGCTTTTTCACTTTCTCTAATTGCTATTTCATTATTTGTATCAATAGCAGCCTTTAGTGCAGCAGTTGCTGCAGCCTCTGCAGATTTCTCTGCAAATGTTGTATTAGTCTCTGCAGATTTTTCTACAAATGTTGGAGTTGGTTGTTCAATTTCTCCACCTATAGCCTTTTCAATATCTGATAAATCAACTTTATTTGTCTTTTCTACATTATTTTTCTTTGGTTCTGACATTTTTATAACCACCTTTCTTTATATTAATTATACTAAAAATGAACTGAATTGTAAAGCATAGTAAAAAAACACTCTATAAAGAGTGTTTTTAGATTTAAAGTTATGCTTGAGAAGCAGCCTTACCAATAGTATCATCAGTATCATTGTATAATGCAATATCGTAAGCACTAGCACTATAAATAGCAGTAATTGCCATTGGGTCTAATACTTTAGCACCTGTCCAAAGTTTATAACCAAATGTAGCCTTTTGTCCAAGTGGGTCTGACTTGTCAGCAGTAAATCCTGTATCATAGAATTTAACATTTGAACCACCTAGTCCTAAAACCATATATGGTTGGAAACCTAGAACATAACTTGTATATACATTTACACTTGTTTTATTTGCTTTAACTGGACATACTAATGTATCAGTAAAGTACATACCATAAGCCATATATTTTGCTAATGTACCTTGTTTGATAGGTCCATTTTCACTACCTGGAACTAATAATTTATTTACTAATACTGGGTCATCTAATAAGTCATTCATAACATTTGGGTGCATAACACCAACAAATTTACCACCATATCTTGAGTGACCTTTTCTATTAGCATTACTCATTGTTAAAGCAACAACTCTGAAATCCTTGAATGTAACAGTGTCAGCAGCAGTAATATCATCTGCTTTTGTGTGATTTGTTCCTACATAGTATTCACTTGCATCTGTGAAACTTGAAACAACATTTCTTTCAATAACTTCTGCAGCATGTCTTGCTAATTCAGGTTGATAAATAGTTTTGATATTATCAAAGTGAATGTCAGCAGCAACATCTGTTTCTTCCATTAAAGCACCAAATTGATTAATAACACCACTAACTTTGTGTCCTTCTGGTTTTAATGCAGTTGGAGTTACACCTTCTGTTAATTGATGATTACCAACTGGTAAATGGTTGTATCTACGAACTGAGTAAGTTTTAGTACCTTCATTTTTAGGAAGGTTCATTTCAACACCTAAGTTAGTAAATACAAAATTTGATTTTTCTAATTTAATCATTTCTAGTAATCTCTTACTGAAATATTCTTGAACTGATAAACCGTTTTTTTGTAGTACGGCTAAAGTTGTATTAGCAGCAGCCATAATTCATTACCTAACCTTTCTTATTCATAAAAATTTTCTTTTTTGTATCTAGCCATATCTTCCTTCAACAGACTATCTATAGTTACTTTATTAACTTGTCCATCTGTTTCATTCTTATCTTCTGCTAGATTTTTTAAATTTTGAAGGTCTTTTATTTGAGACTGTTTAGCATTGTTTCTAATTTCATCTACTAATAAACCATCTAATAAAATCTTAGGGTTATCAACACTTAAAACTGTTTCAACGCTTAAACCAGAATTTTCAAGTTTATTAAATATTTCTTGTGCATCTATATTATACTCTTTAACAGCATTATCTAAAGCATTTTGAAATCTTTCTATTTTTCTATCTTGAATTTCTTTTTCTCTCTCTTGTTCTAGTTGACGAATTCTTGCTTCTTGTTCCATAGTCTTTTTATACAAAACTGGGTCATAACCCTTTTCTTGGGCTTCTTTTTGATACCTAGCCTGTTTTATAGCCTCTTGAAATTTAGCAGTATCATCATAACCATAACTAGCAGCAAGTTCTTTTAAATAATCACTATCTGCTTTGTAACTATCTCTTTCTTTTTTAAGATTTGTGTTTTCACTTCTTAAATTAGCAAAAGCATAGTCTTTTTTACTAGATTTATTACCTTCACCATTATTTTGGACAGGAGTTTCTACAACTTGTCCTTCCTCATTATTAGGTTCTTCATTAGAAGCCCCTTCTTCAACATTATTACCTTGTGTTAAATCTTCACTTTCTGTATTGACATCATTGTTTTCAACATTTTCATCAGTTTCTGGTTCAGTTGTTTCTTTACCAAATTCTTCATCTAATGCTGCATCAATAGCATCAACACTATCAAAAACATTTTCCATAAATAACTTCCTTTCACACTAAATTATTTATTAGGTCGTTTAGGTACGACCTGTTATTCATTAATTACATTATAACAAAAGAAAAAGTGTTTGTAAAGCACCAACTTTACATCATTGGTGCTTGTCCACTTCCAAGCATAGCCTCTGCTTGTGCAACAGCATTAGGGTCTAACCCAGCAGTTGGGTCTTGCATACTCTCTGCATCTTCTTGTGCTATAGCACCCATATCTGCTTGTGCGTTTACTTCTTGTAATTGTTGAGAGAACCCTTGTTCTATCATTTTCATAAGTTGGTCTGTTGCTGGGTGGTCATCTCCACCTGAAATTATTTCAGCAGTTGCTTGAATTATTAAATCTTGTGATATTCCCATATTATTAGCAGTATTTATTAACTTATCAATAGTTTCTGCTTTTGTTTGAGCATCTTGTGAATTTAAACTATTGTATCTAGCAATAATTTCATCTTTATTAAATAAATCACTATTCTTAATTATATCAGACACAGTAATTGTTTTAACTGGAGTATCATATTGTCTTTCAAATTGGAATAGGTCTATAAGTGTTTGTTTTTGTTTATCTTTACTGTATTGTGATTTTTTATCTAGTTCTATATAGAACTTGTATTCTAAATCTTTCATTTCACTTTTCTTAGGCATCTTTATAACATCAAAGTTATAAGTACCTTCTCCATCTTTTCCATTTGAATAAGTAAGTTCAGCATTAGGGTACATTTTTATTATAAATTCTACAAGAATATTAACAATTTCTTCTACAAAATCTTCAATATTGTTAATAATATTAACTTCAATTATTTTTGCTCTTTCTACAGCCACTTCTGCACCACCAACTGTGTTAGCAGCAGTACCTATATTACCCATAAATTGATTAGAGTTTCCTGATATTTCTCTAATTTTTGCTTCAAAATCTTGTTTAATTGCAAGAATTTCATCTTGAATTTTAGGTGGAACAACTGGTTTAATAGCATTATCTAAATTACCATTAACTGAATATACTACACCTGGTGCACCATTTGATTTTGCAACAACTTTAGGGTCAACACCACTACCTTTTGCAACCATCATACTAGGAGCAGCATAAGCAATAGCAGTGTTAGTGATAGCACTTTCTATAGCATTTATTGCTTTTTGTAATGAAAGTAGTTGGTCCATAAGAGATATACCATAACAACTTTGTGCTGCTTTTTTCCATCTTAATTGGGCTATAGGAAAACGAGATATATCTAAAGTACTTTCTTTAACTATTATATTATTTATAAGTTTTGTCTTTTTAATTTTTCCATTTTCTTTTTGATAGAAATTCCAAACTGTAAACACATCTTCTTGTTCTGTAGAATAGTCATTATCATAATATACTTCACCTCTTTGATAAGGTGTGTAATCTGGTGCTTGTAATTTTAGACTTTCTAATTTATTATAAGTTTTTAATGCTTCTTTTTTACTTATTCTACCTAATACTATCATATAATTAGCATCTTTAAGATTTCTAGCAGTTGGGTCAATTAACACTCTTGCTGGTTCTATTATTTCAGCAGTTAAGGCACCAACTCTTTTTCTTTTAGTACCACCATAAATTTTTTTATCATCTAATATAATATGACAATATGCTTCACGAACTACAGCAGATGTCTCAACACAATTTCTTATAATTCTGTCTATATCAAGTCTTTCCCACTCTCTTTTATATACTCTATCTATTGGCTCAATTATATCTATATCTTCTGGTGATAAAGGTATTAAATCTCCTTCATAATCATTTACTAATATAGATGCAATTCTATTTTCTATAGCAACAGTAGCATAAGGAGTATTCATATTAACTACCCAAGGTCTATCTGTCTTATACTTTTTAAGTAAGTGTTGATTTCCTTGATAGAAAGCCATAAGTTCTGCATAAGCATTAAATCTTTCAGTATTAAAATCATAAGCCTTTTTATACATTTCAGTATAAGGTTTTGCTTTGTCTAGTTCTTCTTGTAAAGAATATACTTCTTCAATATCTTTTTCTTTTTTCTTTTTCACAATTAATCACCTTCTTTTCTATTTTCTTTATTAGTATTATTTTTTCCAGAAATATAATCAGCATCTGCTTCTGTGCAACCATCTAAGTATATTCCTGTACCAAATTCCCCATTTTCTAAATCAGCAACTCTTTGTTCAAGTTGTTGTACTCTTAGAATAAGTTCATTTAGTTTCTTTTCAAAATCACTCATATTTTACCTCCTTAGTCCATATCATAATAACCTAAACCATAAACTCCACCTTCACCATCATCAGGATATTCAGTATTATCATTTAGTTTAATTCTATCTAAAATACTTTGTTCTTTACTTTGTTCTGCTTTGTGCATATCTACTTCTTTAAGGTCATAAGGTAAAGCCATAACTAAGTATCTCATAGCGTCCATTAAGTGGTTTTGTTTTTCTGTAGGTTCATCTTTACTTATACCATCTTTATCTTTTTTCCATAGATACTTTTGTGCCTCTTGGTTTAAATTTACACAACTAGAAAATACTTTTAATTTACCTTGATACATAAAGTCTCTAACTCTTTCTATACCATCAAATATAGAGTTGTTTCCTTCTTCTAGCCATAATCCTGATACATTATAGAAATAATCTCTATATGATACACCATCTCTATCATTTCTATTTCTTACTGATGGGTCTGCAATTATATTTTTATACATTCTACAGCCCATAACTTTTTCTTTTATTCTTCTTGCATGGTAAGTAACAGGTTTTTCTGAAACATAATATTCATCATAAATGTAACAAATACCATTTTTACTATCTATTGCACCACAACACAAACAAGTCTCATCAGTCCAACCTTTATCAAACCCAAATATTCTAAGCCAGTCATCAGGTATTGGAAAAGGGTCAACAAGACAATCTTTCCAGTCTGGATATACAGCACCTTCTTTTACTTCTAAGTAACAATAAATATATTTTCTTCCTTTTTGTTCAACAAGGGTCGTTAATCCTTGCCAGTCTAATCAATATATTTCCAAATATAACCTTTAGCAGTTTTTCTGTTCCCTCTACAAACATCTGCGACATGTGTTGAACCTATATAATCTTGTGCATCTGTAAGTGTTTGAAACTCTCTTAACAAATTTCCTTGTTTATCAAATTGTCCAACTTTTCTAACATTCCAATATCTACAGTTTTCTTTTTGTGTACACCATCTTAGATTATCGAACCTATTATTTGTTCTATTATGGTCTATATGGTCAACATAGTTAGCACCTTTAACTTTTTCTAAAAATAACTCTGCTACTAATCTATGGATACATACTGTTTTACCTTTTCCATTCTTGTATAACCTACAGTGTACATAATTTGTATTAATATTACTAAAGGTTTTTAGTAACCCACCCTTAACTCTTTCTCTAGGGTAAGTATATATATTACCATAGTTACTTATCTTATAAAGACCTTCATAACCTGGTATATCTTTAAATATTTCTTTCATTTTTCAATCACCTATTGGTATTATACCAAATAGTAGACTGTATATCAATTAGACATCTATATATTTCTATATAGAGCAGACTATATCTTCTACCTATTAAGGTAGCACCGTACTTCCACCCACTTGGGTGTACTCTCTTGAGAGATAGTCGTTGAACCTTCCTATTTCTAGGCTCGGCTGCTGATTGCCCTCAGCGTTATCTGTTAGGGTTTCCCAGCAATTCTCGGTGTTTTCATTTATGCTTTACAGCATAACGGGACTATTTTATTAATCCATTTATCACTTTTACCTACACATAAATCTTGGATAAATGTACTATGCAAATATTTATTATCTGGTGTTGCACTAAGAAATGAGTGGTAAGATTTTTCAGGGTTCTTTACTTTTAGTTTATTATAGGAAGATGTATCAACACTCTTACTAGCAAAAATTCTATCAGACCTTAATAAGAACTCATCTCTTATCCAGCCATCTTCTGGGTTGCTTTCTACTATTCCCATAAAATTATGTTCTATTTCTTTACCTTCTCTATCTTTAACAATAGCAGCAGCATTTCTTAAACGAGCAGTAAGTTGTATAAATATTTTGTAATCTACACCACTTGCCTCTATTATCCAGAAAGCAGTAAGGTTTAAAGACCTCAATTTTTCTTCATCATTACTTGCATATACAATTATCTCGTGTCCATTTGTAAGTGTATATTTTGGAAGTGGTGTCTTTGTCTGTTTAGATATAAACCAAGGTGGAATAAATTTTTCCAACTCTGGAAGTACAGCCTCTTTAACTTGTTGTAATGACTGAGCAGTAATAAGAGTTCTACCATTTGCTACTGATAAAGCATGTGATGAAATTTCTGCAGCGTCCATTGTAGTTTTTCCTGCATTGTATTCAACAGAGGTCGTTAATCTCTGCCAGTTCTCTTATGAACTTCTTATATTTTCATATAAGAGTAGACTATATCTTCATACATAAGTATGCACTCTATTTCCACTCACTTGAGTGTACTCCCTTACATTCATCAGGGTTAGTCGTTACACCTTTTCCAATAGTAACCTCCAGATGTTTTTTGTTTTCCTTTTAAAACTTTTTCTATTCCTGAACGAGAAACACCTGTTTCTCTACTTGCTTTAGAAATAGTATCAAAAGTACTAACAACTTTACCATCTTTAATTTGTTCAACTTTATAACCACAAAAATTTTTAATATCTCCTACAACATCTATTAAACCGTTTTCAACAGCGTGTATTATATTTTCTCTTGGTGTAACCCATTCTAGGTTATCAACACAATTATTAAGTTTATTACCATCTTTGTGATTAACTTGTGGTTTATTTTCAGGATTATCTATAAAGGCTTGTGCTACAAGTCTATGTATTTTAGGTAATTTAACAATATTCTTATTTCTAAGTCTACACATATAGTATCCATAGTTATCTAAAATTTTAGACATATGTCTACCACCATTGACAGTACCATTTCTTTCTATAGATTTAACATTTCCTAAATTTGATACTTCATATAATCCTTCAAAACCTACAACTGGTTTCCATAATTCTTCCATAAAATCTCCTTTTTTGCTTTTATTTTAGCAAAAAATTAAGGAGGTTTCAATAGGTGTTCTATTAGAACTTGGCTCGGTATTGTCCTCAGCATTACCTGTTAGGAGGTCCACCGAATTAAGAGTGTTTTACTTGAGCCATTATATTAACCCAAATCCTCCAATGTTAAGTCTAAACTTAGCCTTACTTTTGTGAAAAGCAACTTGGTGTGGGGCTGGTTTATAATCAATTAGTGTTGCAAGACAAGTGTCACAGCGTCCATAAAAAACACTATCGTGTACTTTTATTTTTCCACCACAAAGTGGGCATTTATATATTCTATACCCATCATCAGAGAATTCTAGGAATTTTAATTCATCTAGTTTTTGGTTCATTTACATCACCTCCTTTATATTTATTCATCTAGTCCTCATCATTCTAAGAAGTCATCTCTTTTTTCAGGTAAACGAATAAGCACTATATTTGAATTATTAACTTGTGGTCCATTTTCCTGCATAGCCTTTTTAATACTAACAGCACCTTTGTCACCCTCTGCAAGTCCCTGGTCTGCCATCATATTTATCTTTTCATCTCTAAAAGATTTAATATATTTACGAACTGAGGGGTAATTTAGGAAGTCTTTCCACGCATCAATAGTGTAAAATGGAATTTTTGAGTTCATTTCTATTGAGGTTTTATACATATTTTCAGAAAAATCTTCTAAAAACATAGTAGCCATTGAAATCATACCCATACGTTTGTCAGGATTTTCTCTTAATTTTTCATCATTTTTTAAATTTTTTATTAGTTCATTCTCATTTTCAGGTTCTTTTTCATCTTTTTTACCAATTTTTGTGATTTTTTGTGTGTTTTTTGTCATTTTTCACCACCTTACTATTAAATTTTATCACAAAATAATAAAAAATGGAATAGTAGGGGAACTATTCCAAAATGTTCTTGATGGCTGTTGAGAACCAAAACGAGTTGAGACCTATTTAAGTCTCAATACAATTATATAATAAGTAAGACTAAAAGTAAAGACAAGGGAGGAAAAGTATCCCTTGTCGTAGAAAGGAGTGTATTGTGTAAAGATAGAAAATAGATTAAAGGAGGCTCACAATTTGTTTATATGATTTTAATTGAATAGACTGACATAATTCTATCTATTACACTAACTATATTATAAACTAAAAAAGGTCTAATTACTAGACCTTTGAATTACATTTCATTTAATTTTCTAATATAATTATATTATATCACCAGTTTTTCCAGCATTTCACTATTTCAAATAATTATACACCTAAGACATAAGTTAATACCCAGTGGTTATTTGTAGTTGTAATTCCACTATTACCTTTTGTAGCACCAGTTGAATTCTCATTATGTCCTTTAATCTTATCATCAAACAAATATACATATTTAGTACCAATTTTACTTGCTTGTGAAGTTGCTAGATAGCATACTACTCCTCTACTGGAATTAATTATTACTTGCCATTTAGGAATGAAAGTAAAATTATAATCCCAAGGCTGTGGTGCACCATCGCTATATGCTTGCCAAACAAGAACTATTCCAGTTTTTTGTTCGCTAACTTTTTGTGATAAATTAATTGTTTGACTACCTACCATAAAATAATAATCTGGACCCCATAAAATTTGATTATTAGTAACAGTAGGACCACTATTTGTAGCACTTATAACATTGTTCTCATCAATTACAATACCATCTCCAGCAGTTAACATCTGTAGTTTTCTTGTTTCACCATCTTCTATATTGTCTAAATTACTTAATTTAGAATATAATTTCATGTTATACCTCCTATGCTATTATAACAATTTTAAATGTTTGTTCATTATTAGAATATACACCATAAAAATTTAAACTTATTTGGTTAGTTGAAAATGCAGTACCATCAACCATAACTAATTGATTACTAGCATTATACACAGAAAACAATACATCTTGTGTATGCAAATTATGTGTTATATTTGTAGTATAATCACTTTTTTTAGCAGGTATAGTTATTTGTTGCACATATTTATGTATAGTTGACTGACTTATCTCCACATAAGTACTACCACTCCAACGATATGCTTTACTTGTATTAATATCCACATATATCTTACCAGTTTCTGGTGTTATTAGTTGTGTATGGGCACTATCTGTATAGAACTTACCATTATAATAGTAACCCTCTACGACGTCGTCCACATAACTAGGAAGTTGACTAGATGGAACTTTACCAGTATTGTCAAGACTTGCCACACCATTTGCAGAACCTTTTTGTGTTATATCTAAAAAGTTACTATCTACATAAACCCCTAACTCTTGGGCTTTATCATCTACATATTTCTTAGTTGCTGGTGAGCCATCATATAAAGGTGTATAAGGTGTAGTATAGTCTGTATTAGTTGCTAATACTCTCAAACTCTCTGGTACATAGTTATTAAATGTCACTATAACCCCACTGGTACTCTCATTTGTTAAAGTAACTGTAATGTCAGGACTTTGTGTAGATATTATCTCATGTGTACTGTTGTCAGTTGTTTCTATTAATGTGATGTCGTACCCAAAGCACTTGCGAAGTACTATAGTAGTTGATGATGTAGAATATAATGAGTAAACTCCAAGTTTATCATAGAACACATCTTTAGCAGTGTCATTGATAGGACTTAGCACGAACATAAGCCCTTTACTTGTACCAATATTCGCAACGACATTACTAAACACGCTCTCTAGTGCTGTTTGTAAGTCTGTTTCTGATGTTACAGTCGCTGGTATTGTGTAGTTATATATTAGTAAGTCCTCACTTTGATATCCATAGGCATTACTAATAGTGTTATTCTCTATCTTAATACCATTTCCTGCAGTGTATGTAGCACCTTGTTGTATTGCTGCTATATCTCTCCACTCAGTGCCATCATATATATACCCAGTCTTATCTGTAGTGTCAAAGTATATTTGACCTACTACTGGGTTATTTGGAGCAGTTGCTAAGTTTTGCACTCTAGCATTTTGTAATTCATTTTTGTTTAAGTCTATATTACTTAAATATCGCATTTTATCATCTCCTTAATTTATTAATTTATTAATTTATTAATTTTAGTTTAGATATGCTGTGCCTCCAAATGCTGCACTAAATGTCACCTTAAGGTTATTCTCAGACACATATGTTATATCCCCCACTACGACACTTCCTGCACTATCTACTATTGTCACACTAGGGTATTTACCTAGGTTATGTGTTATATCCCATATTTTGTCTGGTGTACCTTTTGTATATATAAAGTTCTTATCATCTCCTGTAAGTCCTAACTCACTACTTGTCTTATTCCCCTCTAAGATGACACCATTTATCTTAGGCTTATTATCTAGGTCATTATAGTTACTTGTTCCACTACCCCCACCACTCTTATTTGCTAGAATTGCTTGTTTAGTTCTAAGTGGTGTCATATATGTTTTATTATCTACACCATTCTCAGCCTGTGATTTCGTTGCTGGTAACATTTATATTCACCTTCTTTCTATTCTTGTTTGATGGGTATTTGGTTTTGTTTTGTTTTGTGTTTTGTGTTGGTGTTGTGTTTTGGTTTTTCTTTTGATATTTATATTTATATTATATCATTTTTTTATGAGAGAGACAATTGTTATGTTTACTAATAATACCCAACCCCAAGCCCCCGTGCCAGATGACAGTTCCATTCAAATCCCACCCCCCACAATCGCACGCACACACACACACGCACATTATTTATTTATTTTATATTATTTATTTATTTTAAGATGTTTAATATAACATATATGTTCCATTAACTTATTATTATTATTTATTTTATATTATTTATTTATTTTAAGATGTTTAATATAACATATATGACCTATTTATATTAGATTATTTATTTATTTTATTTTATTTCATTTATTTACTTTGGTTTAGAACCTTGCTGAAGGCAAATATCATTATTCTTGTAAAATTAACTTTTTTATATAAAATATGTGTATATACACATAAAAAACTATCCATATTTTTTTTTTATTTTTTTTTATTTATTTATTTATTTTATTTTATTCACTTTATTCTATTTGTTCACTTTGTACTAGTTTTTGAAATTTATACTATTTATATATATTTATATGTATTTACACATATTTTATATAAAAAACTTAATTTCTACGATATATACATTTTCATTCCTAGAAAGGTTTTACACCACATTAAACAAACTAAAAAAAGTGAATAAATTAAAAAAATTAAAAAAATTAAAAAAAGTGTTGACATTTATGTTATTATTTGATATACTTAAATCACTCAAGACAAAGAGCAGAAAGAAAAGTTAATATATAGTATAAACGTTGTTTGTGTATATTCTACAGGTTTAATGTAGTAAGACTTGGGGCTTACCAACCTAGGAAAGCAAATAATGAAATCACTAGAAATATATTAATTGTGTTATATACTCAATGACTATTAATAGTCAAGTCACTAAAAACACAAAAAGCAAATTGTTAGAGTAAACAAAACAACTAGAAAAAACTAAACAAAAGAAAAAACTTGACATAATAAAACAAAAGTGATATACTTAAATCACTCAAGGCAAAAAGCAACTGAGTAGTTATGATATTTGATAATTTATTTATGAATAGTGTAATAAGTAATTGACTTAGTTATGCTTATATTAAAGTAATTTACAATGTGAAATAATATAAGAGTAGAGTTTATCACTCAATTAACTATAAAGACATCAAGACAATTAGATAAAAACTATTTGATAAATAATTGTTAAATTGAAACTAAAAAGAAAACATTATTTTAAAAGTGGGAAACTTGCACTAGCAAACTTATCAATTTATTAATAAATTGTGTTTGTAGGTAAAATTGGCAACTAGTACTTGAAATTACATTTTTAAAATTGTGTATTGATACACGTAAACGTGCAAGTCCAGAGTTTATGTATAATTGTAGTGCATATTCTAAAAATAAGGTGGGACAGTAGAATGGAAACGAGAGCGTCTATTCACTTACGTAGTAGCACGGCGTTAGTTATGTATATATTAAATTATAAGTGTTATAAGGACTATAACATTACATAATGAAGTGCGTTTATTGTGTTAGTGGTCTAATAAATAAAATAAATATACCACAATATATTTTAATAAGTATATTAAAGCAAGTGTGTTAGTAGTTTGTAAATCTAAACAACTATTAATACACTTGAAATTAATATATAAAAGTATATAAAAGCAAGTTATTAAAATAATAAAATAATAAAAAATAGGAGTGTGATTTAAAAATGACAAATGAAAATGTAATCAAAAAGTTTTTAGAAAAGGAACAGGCAAAAACACCATTAAGAACTGTAGTAAATGGTTATTATAGTTATAAAGGTCGTACATTATGGACTAGAGACAACGAGTTAATAAATTATAATACTAGAATTGCATATATAGAAGATAACAATTTATATATCAATGTTAAAAAATATTCTAGTACTACAAGTCATATACAAAGTAAAATAAAACAATTAGCAAGTTTAACAAGTTATAATATTATAGAATATCAAGAATAAGGAGTATGATTTAAAAATGAAAATAACTAAAAAAGAATTAATAAACGATTTAAAAAGTTTTAAGGGTAAAAAGCAATACTACTTGTCAATGTTTAACAATGATATTCAAGATGTACTTGATACAATAGAATATGCTAGTGATAGTGATAGAGAAGAACACATATCTAATAACAGTAGAATTATTGAAAATGTAGAAGTTAAAAGTAATGGATTTAAAGTTAATACAAGCAACTACTATTTTAATGGGAAAATAGATATTTATAAAATAGAACATAATAATTATATATACCATATACTACACGATTTTAACAATAATAATATAATGATTTATGAAGTTTTAATATAAGAATTAAGGAGTGATAAACTATGAATAAAAAAGAATTTTATGAGATACTACAAAAAGATAATTTTAATAGTGATATGACTTTTGATACGTTACAAGAAGCAATAAATTTTTTAAGAAATATTTTGAAAACAGAAACTAATTACAATTATAATATCAATAAAAATAATGCATATAGTCTATATAAAGTTATCTATAATGATAGTAATGATTATTATGATTATTACGAGATACTACCAGAAATAAGTATAAAAGATTATAGTTATATGAGTTATAAAGATAAAGAAATGTATTTTAATAATATTTAAGATGTATAAAATAATAGATTAAGTTATTAATATAATAACTTGTTTTTATATACTTTTATAAAAATAAAGGTATAAAGTTATCCAAAATAAAATGAAATAAGAAAAGGAGTGTGAGTTATTTATGGATAATAATAATATTGAAGTAGTGGACTTAAAGAGATGTTGCTACTGTAATAGTGAAGTGAGTGCAGAAAAGGGGGTACAATGGGGCAGATATTTCTATTGTGATAGGTGCTTTAAAGATAATAAGTGCATGGTAGATAGTTACCATAATCCTAGTATTGATACATCTTTTAAACGTAGTAAAAAAGATAGTAGTACAGAGAATTTATATCTAGGTATTGAGTTAGAGATAACAAAAGATATTTATGGAAGATGTACACAAAGTGAACATATCGACAACGTGTTCTACATTAGAAAGAATTTTAAAGAATTGGGACTTAATTTTGAAACAGATAGCAGTATAGGTGATGGTATGGAAATAGTTACACAACCTATGACATATAAGTACTTTAAAGAAAATCAAGATAAGTTTAAAAGTATTTTTGAATACCTAACAAGTAAAGGTTATTTCAGCCACGATAAAGGTAAATGTGGACTACATATTCACGTATCAAAGAATGCACTAGGTGATACAAATGAAAAGATACAACAAACAATTGAAAAGATAATGCTATTTGTAGAAACTTATAGAAACAATATAGAAATATTTAGTAGAAGAAAACATCAAGAATTTAGTTCTTATAATTGTTATACAATACCATATCATAAACAACATAGTTCTAGTAATTATATTAAAAATGACGATTATTATAAAAGTGGTAAAATGTTATACGAAATAAATAAAAATGACTGTATAGGACATGCAAGTGTAGTAAATACTGATACAAGTACTGGTGAAACTGTGGAATTTAGAATGTTTAGAGGTACATTAAAATATGAAACATTTGTAGCAACAATAGAGTTCGTAAACAATTTAGTACATGTATGTAAAGAGAATATGACATCTAAAATAAGTTGGAATAAAGTTATTAATTATGGTGGTGAATTTATTAAAGATTATGTAGATAGTTTAAATATAATAGATAGTAATATGTATTTAAGAGATTATACTAAACAAATAGAAACAAATATTGAAAAAGAAAATGTTAAAAATAAAGTTATAATTGATAAATATAAAAAAGATTTAAGTGAAATAGAAGTAAGTTTACAAAATTTATTAAATCAACCTATAAACTTTAATAATGATATTAAACAAGTACGTTCTATATTAAATTTTAGAAAACTTATATATGATGCGTTAAGCAATATACTTGTAGATAATACAGATAATGAAAGTCAATCATTATATATTAGATTAAGAGCATTAAGTATGTATAATTATAATGAAACTTGTAAAAGTAATTTAAAAGCATTAAAACGTACATTAGAAAGTTATACTTGTTATAAATTAGATGATGACATGATAACTGTTGTAAAAAATAGTATAGAAACTATAAAAGATATATTGAATAAAGAAAATAATACAGAAACTATATATTAAGAAAAGGAGTGTGATTAATGTGTGTATTATAGTAGCAAAAAATAAAGGTGTAGAATTACCTACAAAAAAGACATTAAGGCAGTGTTTTGAAAGAAATAAAGATGGTGCTGGAATAATGTATGTAAAAGATAATAAAGTAATAATTGAAAAAGGACTTATGACTTTTCAAGAATTTTACCAAAAGTTAAGAAGTATTAAAAGAGAGTTTGGTGGTGATTTAACTAATAAAGCAATAGTTATGCACTTTAGAATTGGAACACATGGCGAAAATGATAAAGCAACAACTCACCCATTTCCTATATCAAGTAATTTTGACGATTTAAGAGCAACTTATTTTGAAACTGATATAGGAATGGTACATAATGGTATTATAAGTGCATATAATTATGATAGTGTATTAAGTGATACACAAACATTTATAAGAGATTATGTTAGTGTATTTAAGGACTTAAAAAAGAATTTTTATAAAAATAGTAAAGTTATGGAAATTATTGCAGATAAAGCAAATACTATGAGTAATAAGTTATGCTTCCTGGATAATAAAGAGAACATTTACTGGTATGGTAATAAATTTATTGATAATGGTGTTATATATTCAAATGAAACTTATAAACCTTATACTTATAACTCATATAGAAATTATAATTATAATTATAATTATGACTATGATTATTGGTATGGTTATAGTAGTTATTCTAATTCATATTCTAGTAAATCAAAAAATAAAGTTAAGTCTTATACATTAGATGATTTTGTTAAAAATAGAATTAAGTATGAACTTTTAGAAGTAGGTGATTATTATGAAACAGAAAATGGAAAAGATGGTGATTTTGTACATAAAAATGAAATGATAATAATAGATAAAGACCACAACTTATATGAAGTTAAAGGTAATAGTGTATCATTAATAGGTACAGACGTAGATGTGTTTGATAGTAATTTTAAAATAAAATATTTCACATATAAAGGAGGATTAGCACAATGATAAATTTAACACAAAAAAGAGCAAGAAAAACATTAGAAAAAATAGAAAAGATAACAAGTTTATGTAATGAATTAGGAATTGAGTTTGATAACTTACTTACTAATCATTATAAACTAATTTATAAAGAAGTAGAATATGTGTTTCAAAATTATAATGATATGCTTAATTGTTTAGAATTAATAAAAGTAAAGGAGAGTGAGATTAAATAATGAATAAGATTTATGATAATGGTGCATTAATGTTAGGTAATGTACAAATGATAATTAATGAAACAGAAAAAGAATTAAAAAATGGTGTAGATATGTTTTATATTGATATGGAAGAATTAATAAAAGATTTAAAAGAATTAAGAGATATAGACTGTGAAATGGTTGTATGTATAAACTATGATAATGGTATGAGTTATTCAATAGACTATTGGAGTAGTAAAGATATAATAAATAAAGAAAGTGAGGAAAAATAGTATGCAATTAAAAGATATTAGTTATGAGGAATTATTAGGTGCAATAAAAGATTATATTCGTGATAATTATGATTATGAGTTATGTGAAGATTTTGGAAATGAATTACAATATACATTAAAAAATGGAAAACATATTAATATATACATAAATGTGGAAAGTGAGGAAAAATAAAATGTTAAATCAAGTAGTAATAGTAGGTAGATTAGTGGAAAAACCTATCATAGAAGAAAATGAAAATGGAAAGAAAGTATGTAATATTACTTTAGCAGTACCTAGAAGTTATAAAAATGTTGAGGGAATATATGATACAGACTTTATTAAATGTACTTTATTGAATGGTATTGCTGAAAATACAGCAGAATATTGTAATAAAGGTGATTTAATTGCAGTTAAAGGTAGATTACAATGTTTAGGTGGTAATGAACTTCAAGTAGTAGCAGAAAAGGTAACATTTTTATCATCTAATAAAACTAATAATGACAAGGAGGAAGAATAATGAAAGAATTAAAACATATTAAAGAACTATTATCAAAATGTATTGATTATTTAATGGAAATTTGGGAGAAAGAAGAACCTGAAGAAATTAAAAATCATTTTAAATTAATTGGCTTTACTGATAATGATTTAGAATATTATGGTATCAATGAAAGTTTATCTTATAGTGAAGAAGATAGTAAACTTCCGTGGGAAAGATACTAAAGGGGGAGTGATTATAATGAAATATTATAGAA